>JBEAPQ010000180.1:0-3772 GCA_041164325.1 Planctomycetota bacterium
GACACGCCCGGCCACCAGGACTTCTCCGAGGACACCTACCGGACGCTCGTCGCCGCGGACTCGGCGCTGATGCTGATCGACGCCGCCAAGGGCGTCGAACCGCAGACGATCAAGCTGTTCAAGGTCTGCCGGGATCGCGGCATCCCGATCATCACGGTCGTCAACAAGATGGACCGTCCGTCCCGGGCCCCGATCGAGCTCATCGACGAGGTCGAGAAGACGCTCGGCATCACGGTCGTCCCGCGCACCTGGCCGATCGGCTCGGGCCCGGACTTCCTGGGCGTCTACGAGATCGGCGCGGGCATCGTCCATCTCTACGACCGCACCGCGCACAACGCGCACCGATCGAACGTCCGGTTCTCGGGACCGGATGACCCGGCCCTCCGCGAGCGCCTGGGGGCCGACGCCCACGACCATCTCGTCGAAGACCTGATGCTCGCCGAAGAGGCCATCGAGCCGTTCGACGAGCAGCGGTTCCTGGCCGGCGAGCAGTCGCCGATGTTCTTCGCATCGGCGCTGACCAACTTCGGCGTCGAGAACATCCTCCAGCACTTCCTGAAGATGGCCCCGGCACCGGGACCGCTCCGCACGGTCGACGGGGAGATCGAGCCGACCGCATCGTTCTTCACCGGCTTCGTCTACAAGATCGCCGCCAACATGGACAAGCAGCACCGCGACCGCATCGCGTTCCTGCGCGTCACGTCGGGGCGCTTCGAGCGCGGCATGTCGGCCAACCACGTCCGGCTGGGCCGCGAAGTCCGCATGTCGCACCCGCACCGCTTCTTCGGGCAGGAGCGCGTGACGATCGAAGAGGCCTACCCCGGCGACGTGATCGGCCTGATCAACCCGGGCCTGTTCCGTGTGGGCGACGTCGTGTCGGCGGGACCGCGGATCGAGGTGCGGAACTTCCCGCGGTTCGCGCCCGAGATCTTCGCGCAGTGCCGCCCGAAGGAGCCCTCGATGAAGAAGGGCTTCGACAAGGGCCTCCACCAGCTCGGCGAAGAGGGCGTCGTCCAGGTGTTCTGGCCGCGCACGGGCCCCCGGGAACCGATCCTGGGCGCGATCGGCGAGCTGCAGCTCGAGGTGTTCCAGAGCCGACTCTCGCTCGAGTATGGCGTCGACGTGCTGATGACGCGGCGCCCCTACACGCGCGCCCGCTGGATGCGGCGCGTCACCGACGACCTGCTCGACCTGCTGCCGATGGTCGTGCTCGACGAGTCGTCACGCCCGGTCGCGCTGTTCCAGAGCCAGTTCGAGATCGACTACGCGCGCGAGCGCTACGACGAACTCGAGCTCCTCGAGCACCCACCGGCCGAGGAAGACAAGAGCTAGCGCGACGCGCGGGCCCTAGTCCGCGGTCCCAGCGGCCTCGATCAGTCGCGCGACGTAGCGCGCGACGCCGTCCTCCAGCGTCGTGAACGGCTTGCCGTAGCCCGCTTCGCGGAGGCGCTCCATCCGCGCCTCGGTGAAGTACTGGTAGCGGTCGCGGATGTCCTCCGGGGTATCGACCCAGTCGATGCGCTCTTCGGCGCCGAGCGCGCGGAACGTCGCCCGGACGAGGTCGAGGAACGTCCGCGCCTTGCCGGTACCCAGGTTGAAGACACCGCGGCGCAGCGGCTTCTCGAGCGCGAACCACAGAACGTCCACGACGTCATCCACGAGGACGAAGTCCCGCTCCTGATGACCGTCCGCGATGCCTTCCCGGTGGGAGCGGAACAGGCGGACGCTGCCGTGATCGCGGATCTGGTCGAACGCCTGCAGGACGACGCTCGCCATGCGTCCCTTGTGACGCTCGCCGAAGCCGTAGACGTTGAAGAACTTGAACCCGGCCCACGCCACCGGCGCACGGCCCGCGGCCTCCTCGGCGAGGGCCCAGAGATCGAACTGCCGCTTGCTCTCCCCGTAGGGATTCAGCGGGAGCAGATCCCCGAAGCGCGCCTCGTCGTCGTCGTAGCCGTTCTCTCCGCCACCGTAGGTGGCCGCACTGCTCGCGTAGACGAACGGGATGCCGGCATCGCGCGCGTAGGACCAGAGCGCCTGGGAGCTCTCCAGATTGACCTCCCGCAGGTAGTCCTCCCGGAGCTCGGTCGTGTCCGTGCAGGCTCCCATGTGGACGATGGCACCCGGGCGCACGGCGCCGTCGCGCAGCGCCGCGACGACCTCTCGTCGGTCGACGCAGGTGCCGAAGTCGATGCCGTCGTGCTCCGCGGCCACGCCGATGCGATCGACTTCGTCGACCGACACGACCTGCGCGCCACGATGGTTGCAGGACTCGACGAAGCGGGCGCCGATGAAGCCGGCCGCGCCGGTCACGAGAACGGGGGTCACAGGGCTCGTCACGCGGCGGATGCTAACCGCGCGGCCGCGACGATCCGCCAGCGATCGGCATCCGGAGCCCGCTAGCGATCGCCGCCATCCTTGTCGCCGCTCCCCGTTCCCGCCGCCGGGTCCTTCCATCCCTTCGCCCGCGCGTCCTCGAACAGCTGGTCGAGCTGCGCCCGCGCCGGAGGATGATCGAGCACGCTGCTCCACTGGGCCCGCTCCGGGAGCGCCAGCGTGAAGCTCGCGGGATCCAGCTCCTCGAGGATCTCGAGCTTGGGGATCGATACCTCGAGCAGGGGCTCCCCACCGCGGAACTGGGTCATCTTGATCAGCGCGCCGTCGCGGATGCGGACCACGACGTCGACCTGATCGGCTCCGAGACCGAACGCCTCCTCGTCCGGGTCGACACCGCCCTTGATCGCGCCCCCGACGATCCAGCAGCGCGTTCCGCCGACATCCCGCGGCTCTCCGACCTGCAGTTCGAACTGCTGCGCCAGGTCGGCCAAGACCAGGCTGCCGAGAGGGCTCTCCGCCTCCCGCGTGCCGAACCCGCCGAGCGCGGCCGACTCTCCCAGCACGGCGGTTGCCGCGTCGACGCGCTCCATCGTCGCTCGGTCCATCGCGAGGAAGACCTCGCGCTGCACCGGGTCCCGCTCACGCATCCACAGACCTTCCGGAGTCCGCACGGTCTCCGTCTCGGCTTCGACGTCGGGCCCGAGGTGCGCGATCATCCGCGCGTGGAAGTGTGTCTTTCCGAGGACACGCAGCGTCCCCTCGGTGCGGAACTCCGAGCCGTCCGGGAACTTCCCGACGCTCTCGATCTCCATCAGCACCGCACCAGCCTTGCTCTCGCGCCCCTTCACGAAGCCCAGAAGGTCCTCGATCGTGCGGACTTGCGAGGCTTCGACAGGCTTCGGCTCGACCTCCTGGGCCAGGGTCGGGACCGCGGACAGGAGAGCCGGGAGTGCGCAGCACAGGATGGCACGAGTCATGCAGGGATCCTCCAATCAGGTCGGGTCGATCGCCCCAGAAGGTCTGGGACGGGACCGGGAACTGCAACCTCCGGACCGGGAGGGGCTATTCTCGAACGACCGCCGCTTCGGCGAACGATGATACGCATGCGACTGCTCCTGACCGCCGCGATCCTCAGCTGTCTTGCGCCCGCGTGCCCCGCGGACGAGGTCCGACTGGCCGACGGACGCGTGGTCTTCGGGGTCGTGCGGGAGGACGGCGACCGGGTCCGGATCCGGACCTTCGGGGGCGAGACCCTCGTCGTCGACCGCGGACAGGTCGTCCGCATCCGCACCGACGCCGCATTGCGGGAAGAACTCGGTCGCCTCGCCACACTCGGCGGCGACGCGCCGCACGCCCACCTGGAGGTCGCCCGCCTCGCGCGGCGCTACGGCCTGGAGGACACCATGTGGCACCACCTGGACCGGACGGTCACGAC
>JBEAPQ010000181.1:0-8000 GCA_041164325.1 Planctomycetota bacterium
GCGCTCGCGAACGTGGGGATCACGAACTCGCGCGGTTCCCAGACCCCCGGCGTGCGGGTATCCGGCGGAAGCGTTGGGAGGACCTGCGCGGGGAGGGCTGATGCCAGCCAACAGCCCATCACCGCGCCGGCCAGGAGCCGACAGGTTGCCATCTGTTCAGGTCGGGGACGTGTCTTGGGTCGGACGGGGCTGGCAGGCGACCGGCAGAGACACGTGCACCAGGGAACGCGCCTCTTCCCCGGCTGCAGACGCCGAGAATAACCCGGTCTGTCCGGATCTGCCCACCCCCTTCCCGCAGGAGCCGGTCTTGAGACGGGTAGAACGGCCCGGGACCGCCTCGGTGCCCTGCCCGTGCTAGACTTCGCCGCCCACGGGCCTCTGGAGGGGAAACGAGCCCGCTCCCATGGCTCGGTGGGCTCGCCTTCTCGCCCGCTGACGCCCACAGCACCTCTCCTCCGCCATGAATCCCGCGACGTCCGAGCAGCCCGGCCGCCCAACGGTCTCCGTCGTGATCCCGGTCCGCAACGGCCCCCGCGACATCGCGGCCTGCCTGCTTGCGATCGCGCGGTCGGCGCACGCACCCGACGAGATCCTCGTCGTCGACGACGGTTCCACCGACGACACCGCGACGGTGGCTCTGGAAGCGGGAGCCCGGGTGCTGCGCCTGCCGAAGAATGTCGGCCCGGCGGCAGCGCGCAACCGCGGCGCGGAAGTCGCGCGGGGCGACATCCTGTTCTTCACGGACGCCGATGTCCGGGTGCACCCCGAAACCATCGGTCGAGCCGTGCGGACGCTGGTGCCCGGCGGGGTCTACGCGGCCGTGCTCGGCAGCTACGACGAGACGCCTTCCGACCCCGGCTTCATCTCCCAGTACAAGAACCTCTTCCACCACTGGGTGCACCAGCACGCCAAGGAAGAGGCGCAGACCTTCTGGACGGGCTGCGGTGCGGTGCGCCGCGAGACTTTCCTGGCGATCGGCGGGTTCAACGAGGGCTACGGCCGACCGAGCATCGAGGACATCGAACTCGGGTTCCGGCTCCGCGCCGCGGGGTGCCGCATCCGCCTCGACAAGGCGATGCAGGCGACACACGCGAAGCGCTGGACGTGGTTCGACCTGATGCGGACCGACATCCTGCTTCGCGGCGCACCGTGGATCGCACTGATGCTCCGGGACCGCTACGCACCCAGCGACCTCAACCTGTCGATCGCGTCGAAGATCGCGACGCTCGTGGCGATCGGCTTCGGAACCGCAGCCGTCGGCCTCGTCCTCGCAGGAGAAGCACAGGCGGTCCTGCCGTCGCTCACGGTGCTCCTGGTGGCGATGGCATCGGCCCGTTGGGCAGCACGGCACGACCGGTCCCGGATCGCGGCAGCGACAGCCCTGTCGATCCTGGTGTCCGCTACAGCTGGTGCATGGCATCTGGCCGATTCCACCTGGGCCGGGCTTCCGCTCGGCCTGCTGGCCGCGCTGATCGCGAGCCACCTCGACCTCTACGCGTTCTTCCAGCGACGTCGAGGCACTGCTTTCGCCCTCGGCGTCCTGCCCATGCACCTGTCCTTCCAAGCCTGCTGCGCCGCGAGCGTTCCGATCGGCATGCTCCAGCACGCGCTCGACCGACGGAGGGCGAAGAGGGCCGAGCAAGGCCCTGCCGTCCGCCGCCTGCCGCCCCTCGCCGAGACCGAGGCGTCCAACCAGAGTCGGAGGACCGGAGCATGAGCGCCGAACCGCGCCAAGTCGTCGTGGTCGGAGCGGGTCCTGCGGGCCTGACCGCCGCCTACGAGCTCAGCAAGCACGACGTGCCGACGACCGTGCTCGAGCGCGACCCGACGACGGTCGGCGGGATCTCCCGCACCGTCGAGCACAAGGGCTTCCGCTTCGACATCGGCGGCCACCGCTTCTTCACGAAGATCCCCGAGGTCAACCGGATCTGGCACGAGATCCTCGACTCCGAGTTCCTGACCCGCCCGCGGCTCAGCCGGATCTACTACGACCGGAAGTTCTTCCACTACCCGCTCAAGCCGCTCGACGCCCTGCTCAAGGTCGGCCCGGTCCAGACCGCGCACATCCTCGGCAGCTACCTGTGGGCCAAAGCCTTCCCGAGCCGCGAGGAAGTCAACTTCGAGCAGTGGGTCAGCAACCGCTTCGGCCGGAAGCTCTACTCGATGTTCTTCAAGACCTACACCGAGAAGGTGTGGGGCATGCCGTGCACCGAGCTCGGGGCGGACTGGGCCGCCCAGCGGATCCAGAACCTGTCGCTCGGCTCCGCGGTGAAGACCGCGCTGTTCCCCAAGCGCGGCGACCGCAGCATCACGACGCTCATCGACCAGTTCGAGTACCCCCGCCTCGGCCCCGGCCAGATGTGGGAGAAGTGCCGTGACATCGTCGAGGCGCGTGGGCACAGGGTCGAGATGGGACAGAGCGTCCACGCGATCCACCACCGGGACGGGCGCATCACCGGTCTGACGATGGTCGACGCCCATGGCGAACGGGAGCACCTGCCCGCCACCGACGTGATCTCCAGCATGCCGATCTCGGAGATGGCGCGGCGCATGGACCCGCTCCCGCCGGCCCACGTCCTCGCGGCCGCCGACAAGCTGCGCTACCGGGACTTCCTGACGGTCAGCCTGGTCCTCGATGCCGAGAACCTGTTTCCCGACAACTGGATCTACGTGCACTCGCCAGACGTCCAGCTCGGGCGCATCCAGAACTTCAAGAACTGGAGCCCCTACATGGTGCCGGACGCATCGAAGACCTGCCTCGGGCTCGAGTACTTCGTCTTCGAGGGCCAGGGCCTGTGGGCTCGCCCCGACGACGCGCTGATCGAGCTCGGTGCACGCGAGATCGAGACGCTGCGCCTCGCCTCGGCGCGCGACGTCCGCGACGGCGCCGTCGTCCGCATGCAGAAGGCCTACCCGGTCTACGACGGCGAGTTCCAGAAGGCCGTCGCGACGCTGCGCGCCTACGTCGACAGCGTCGACGGGCTCCAGCAGATCGGCCGCAACGGACAGCATCGCTACAACAACCAGGATCACTCGATGCTGACCGCGATCCTCGCCGTCCGGAACGTGCTCGGCGAGCGGCACGACATCTGGGACGTCAACGTCAGCGAGGAATACCACGAGACGATGGAGAGGCAGGTCCCCCGCCGCATCGAGCGCACGCCGGCTGCGGCCGAGGCGCGCTGATCCTCACGCACCACCGACCGAGGAATCCAAGGACTCGCAGTCATGTCGAAGCCGGATCGTCGCATGATCGTGTTCGGGCTGGACGCCGCCGAGTGGACGGTGGTCGAGGCGATGGCTGCGCGCGGCGACATGCCGACCTTCCGCCGCCTGCTCGAGCAAGGCAGCCGCGGGCTGCTGTCGACGACGGCCGAGATCCTTCCTGACACCGTCTGGTCGACGATCTACGCCGGCCGCAACCCGGCGACCTTCGACAAGTACTTCTACGTCCAGTACGACCGGCAGACCGGCGACCTGCGCCACGTGAAGGACTCGGCCTTCACCGACCAGCCGTTCTGGAAGACGCTGTCCGAGGCAGGTCGCAAGGTCGGCGTGGTCGACGCCGTGAAGTTCCCGGTCACCCCCGGCCTCGATGGCTTCATGGTGGCCAACTGGGGTGCACACGCGACGAAGGCTCCTCGCGCGTCCTGGCCCACCGACTTGCTCGCCGAGGCCGATCAGAAGCTCGGGCGCAACCCGGTCGGAGACGTGGACCGGATCTCGGACACCGTCGCTTCCCGACGTGACATGCGGTCCCGGCTGCTCCGCGGCGCGGAGCAGCGGCGCGAGCTGCTGACGTGGCTCGCCACGTCGCGCGCGTGGGACGTGCTCTTCTGCGGATTCTCCGAGCTCCACCAGGTCGGACACCACTACTGGCACGGTTGGGACGCGTCGCACCCACGCCACGCGGAGATCCGCGCGCAGGGACTCGCCGACACCATCGCCGAGGTCTACGCGGCGGTCGACCGGACGATCGGCGGGGTCCTCGACGCGGTCGGCTCCGACGTCGACGTGCTCATCGTCGCCGGACACGGCATGGGCCCGCTCCGCCACGCCTCCTGGCAGCTCCCCGAGATCCTCGATCTGCTCGGCTACGGTCCTCGGCCCGCACGCAAGGCGACGCCGAGCGACCGGCAGCCGAAGACCAGCTTCTGGCGCAAGCTCAAGCTCACCGTGCCCGGCTGGCTCCAGTACGCGATCAAGGAGCGTCTGCCCGAACGCTGGCAGGACGAACTGCTGTTCCGCTGGTACGCCGGCGACCGTGCGTGGAAGGGTTGGCGCGCCTTCGCGATTCCGAACAACGACACGGTCGGAGCGATCCGCGTGCCGGTCGTCGGCCGCGACCGCCACGGCATCGTCCAGCCCGGCGCGGAGCACGAGGCGATCCTCGCGGATCTGACCGAGGCCCTGCACGAACTGACCGACCCGGTCACCGGACGGAAGGTCGTCCGCAAGGTCACCCGACTCGGCGCCACGCTGTCTGGCCCGTTCCTCGACGACAAGCCGGACCTCTGCGTGCTCTGGGAGCAGGACTTCGTCTGGTCCTCGTTCCACTCGCCGCGCTTCGGCACGCTCGACGTCAATCGCCAGGACTCCCGCACCGGGAGCCACACGCCCTACGGGTTCTTCATCGCCACGGGGGACGGGATCCCGGCTGGCGCGGTCCTCGACGGTCACTCGATCCTCGACATCGCTCCGACGGTCCTGGAGCGCAGCGGCGTCGAGATCCCCGCAGACCTGGAGGGGCGGCCGATCCCGCTCTCGACCCCGGCGCACCACGCATGACGGCGCAGGCTCCCGCGGAGGCATATCCACGCGGCGGGCTGCGCTGGACCCTGTTCGGCCGCCTGTCGATGACGGCAGCGAACGGCCTCTTGATGCTGGGCTGCGCGCTGTTCTTCATGGACGAGGAGACCTTCGGTCTCTTCGCCGCGGTGGTCGGTGCACAGCTCCTCGCGAGCCGCGCCGTCCTCTGCGGCCTCGACCAGGGGGTCGTGCGCCTGTTCACCGCCGACCGGGAGCCCGATGCCGTCGTCCGAGGCGCCGTCGCGATCACGCTCACGCTCGGCGCGATCGGGCTTGGCCTCGCCGGGCTCATCGCCGCCGTCGGCGGCGTCGGGCGGCTCACGCCGACGCTCGCACTCGCGATCGGTGCCGGTGCAGCCGGCACCGCGTGGTTCGACCTCGGCTGCTCGGCCCTGCTCGCGCGCCTCGAGTTCCGGCGCGCAGGCCTCTGGATGGCCGCGATGCCGACCGCACGAGCGCTCGTGACCGGCCTCACCGCCGCGACCACGGCCAAGGCCTCGTGGGCGCCCTTCGTCGCGTTTCCTGCAGTCAGCCTGCTGTCCGGCATCACGCTGCTGGCCCTGGTCGTCCGCCAGCACGGCCTGACGGCCTCGCGCGCCGTGGTCGGCCGGGTCTTCACGTACTCGTGGTGGATCGGACTCGGGGACGCAGCCGCCGTGCTCGCGCTCCAGTCGGGTCTGTTCCTCCTCGTCTTCCGGGACATGACGGCGGAGGCCGGACGCTTCGCGTTCTCGCTGCAGATCGTGCAGGGCTTCTACGCCGTCTTCGTCGCGTTCTACCAGGCCCTGCTGCCCAAGGCCGCGCGCCTGCCCGGCGCCCACGCCCTGCCGGCGTGGCTTCGCGCCGCGTGGCGGACCTCGCTCCTGCTGGCGACGGGCTGCGTCCTGGCCGCCGCCCTCGCCGGCAACGTCATGCCGACACTGATCCAGGACGCCCGCCCCGACCTCGCGGACTTCGCGCCCGGCTTCTACGGACTCACCGCGTTCAGCGTGGTGCTGATGTTCGAGGCCCCGCTCGGCGTTTCCTGCCAATACCTGCTTCGGCCCGGGCTGCACGTGGCGTCGCTCTGGCTCCGGTGCGCCTGCATCGGGCTGCTCGGACTGTTCACGATCCCGGCTCTCGGGGAGTTCGGCGCGGGACTCGCGCAGACCGGCGGCACACTCGCTGCCGGTGTCGTCCTCCTGGTCCTCGTCCACGCGACCATCGCCCGGCAGCGCCGGGAGGAGCAGCCCGCATGTGCGGCATCGTAGGTGTCGTCGGTGAGCTCGCGGACCTCGACGTCGTCCGCCGGATGACGCGCCTGCTCGCGCACCGGGGTCCGGACGACGAGGGCGCGTGGGAGGACGGGCCCGTCCGGTTCGGCCACCGGCGGCTGTCGATCCTCGACCTGTCGGAGCTCGGCCATCAGCCGATGGTCACCGACTGCGGTGACTACGCGATCACCTTCAACGGCGAGATCTACAACTTCCCGGAGCTCCGGGTCGCGCTCGAGCGAGAAGGCGTCCGCTTCCGGACGAACACCGATACGGAGGTCCTGCTGCAGGGCTACCGCCTGCACGGCGATGCGTGGCTGACGCAGATCGAGGGCATCTTCGCGTTCGGCATCTGGGACCGTCCCCGGCAGCGCCTGCTGCTCGCCCGCGACCGCGCCGGCGTGAAGCCGCTGTTCTGGCACGCCGCACGCGAGGGCCTCGCGTTCGCGTCGGAGCTCAAGCCATTCCGCCTGCTCCACGACTTCCGCGCCGAGGTCAACCGCAGGGCGCTGCGCTCGGCGATGCGCTTTGCCTGCAACCTCGAAGACGAGTCGATGCTCGCTTCGGTGTTCAAGCTCCCGCCCGGACACAAGCTCGTCTACGAGCGCGGCGAAGTCCGCACCGAGCCCTACTGGACCTACCCCGAGCCGCGCCCACGGTCGATCGCACCGAAGGAAGCGGCGGCGAAGCTCCGCGACACGCTCGGTCGCGTCGTGCGCTCGCAGATGATCAGCGACGCACCGCTCGGAGCCGCGCTGTCGGGCGGACTCGACAGCAGCGGCATCGTCGCGCTCATGGCCGAGCACGGCGCGCGGGTCTCGACGTTCACCGTCGGTCACGGACCGGATGACCCGGACCTGCTGAAGGCCCGCATCGTCGCCGAGCACTGCAACACCGACCACCACGAGATCCAGGTCGCCTCGGCCGACGTGGCCGACCTCCTGCCGAAGGTGATGTGGTACCTCGAGGAGCCGGCCGGCCAGATGGAGGCCGTGCAGATGCACCTCAACTACGAGGCTGCCGCGAAGCACGTGAAGGTGCTCCTCGTGGGCGAGGGGGCCGATGAGCTCTTTGCCGGCTACGACCGCTTCCAGCTGTTCGACCGTGGGCGACCGTTCACGCCCGGCCTGCGACGCGCCCTCTACGAACGGGTCTACATGTACGCCGACCGGCAGCCGCGTCACCCGGTTGCCGCGCTGCTGTCCCGCGCAGCGTGGGGCCACCTGCCGGCTTCGCCACTCCCCGATCCCACCCCCCGCTTCGCCGAACCGCCGCTCGCGGGCCTCGGGCGCGAGCGCGCGTTGGAGCGCGCGCTCAACCACGACCAGCGGACCTACCTCCACCACCTGTCGCTGAAGCGGGCGGACGCAACCGGCATGGCCCACGGACTCGAGATCCGCGTGCCGTTCCTCGGTCGGGACGTCGTCGAACTCGCGGCCGAGTTCCGCGGCGACCTCTCGCGGCAGAACGGGATCGAGAAGTGGGTGCTCCGCGAGGCGCTCCGCCCGCTGCTGCCGACCGCGATCGTCGATCGCCGCAAGCGTCCGTTCCAGATGAAGCTCGACCAGGGACTCGTCGACACGCTCGAGCTCCTCGGTTCCCGCCTGCTGCAGCCTGTGGATGTGGCTGCCCGCGGCTTCTTCGACCCGCAGCGGGCGCGCGCCCTGCTCGACGGACGCCCGTCCGCGCGCCGGCCGCTGATCGCGCACAAGGTCTGGTCCTACCGTGTATGGGCCATGCTGATGTGCGAGCTCTGGGCGCGGATCTTCCTCGACCGAGACCCCGAAGCCCCGGCGCCATCGGGACTCGGCGACCTCGGCTAGCCTGCTCGGCGGGCGAGCCCCGGCGCGAGACGACGCCGGATCGCACGTCCCGCCGGCGCGGGGTAGTCTTCCGCCCATGGGCGGAACGGCGGAAGAGGCAGCACGGCGCGGCGCA
>JBEAPQ010000182.1:0-14829 GCA_041164325.1 Planctomycetota bacterium
GCACATGCATGAGGTGGGGGACGGCATCGCCGTACCGCGCACCGTCGGCGGCTGGGGGCACTTCCGCGGCACGATGGTCGGGCAGGTCCCGAGCTACTACTCGTGGCCCTACGTCCGGGACGGCGTCCTGTCGACGTCGCGGGCCTACATCACGACGCAGCAGGTCGATGACACGCTCGAGTGGGTCGGGCAACAGACGGGGCCCTGGGTCTGCTACCTCTCGTTCTGCGCGCCCCATCTGCCGTTCGAAGTGCCGCCCGCCCACCTGCACACGCGCAACGTCACGGCCAACAGCCCCCGGCGTGAGCTCTACAAGGCGGTCATCGAAGCCCTGGACACGGAGATCGGCCGACTCTTCCAGTCGCTCGGTCCGGTCCTCGACCAGACCGACGTGATCTTCCTCGGCGACAACGGCTCGGTGCAGAACACGGCGGAGGCGCCGTTCCGCGGGGACAAGGCCAAGGGCAGCCCCTACGAGGGCGGTATCAACGTGCCGCTGCTGGTCGCCGGTCCGAGTGTCGTCCAGGGAGGCCGCGAGGTGACGGACCTCGCGTGCTCGGTGGATGTCTTCTCGACGGTGCTCGACCTGGCTGGCGCGCTCCCGGCCCTGCCTCCGTACGTGGAGATCGACGGGCGCTCGTTGGTGCCGCACCTGCGTCTGCCGGGGCTGCCGTCCTACCGGCCCTTCGCCTATGCGGAGGAGTTCACGGGTGACGTCTGGCCACGACCCAACACCAATGGCCATGCCACGGTCCGGGACGCCCGCTACAAGCTGATCTACCGCTACTCGGGAGGGGCGCACGAGCTGTTCGACCTGCAGGGTGATCCGTTCGAATACACCAATCTGCTGACCCGCACGCTCAGCCCGAGCGAGCAGGCGGCCTATCAGGGGCTCCTCAACGAGATTGCACGCCTGCGGACGCCCCGGGCGCGGTTCACGCCGTTCGGTTCGGTCGCGTGTCAGGGCCGGAGCGGCCCGGTTCGTATCGGCACCGGCGGCGCGCCGCGGATCGGCTCGATCTATCAGATCTCGGTGACGAACGCGGCGCCTTTCGCGAGCGCTCTCGGCGTGATGGGCCTCCACGCAGACCAGCTGGGGCCTCAGGTCCCCCTTCCCCTCGATCTGGCGCCTCTCGGCGCGGGCAGCGGCTGCACGCTCGACGTGGCGATCGACACGGCGACACCATCGACCACCGGGCCTCTCGGCGCGGCCGTCCAGTCGTTCACTGTCCCTGCCGTGGCTGCATTGGCGGGTCGCCACTTGTTCCACCAGTGGCTGGTACTCGACAGCCGAGCACCGGGCAATGCGCTGGGCGTGGTTCCGTCGAGCGCGGTGGCTGCAACCTTCGGCTACTGATCCGCGCTCCGCGTCCGTGGAATCGGCGCGTGGGTTCGCGCCCGCGCGCTCGATCTCGTAGCTTGCGCCGATGAGCGCATCCCAGACCATCGCCGCCGACTCCGTCGTCTCGATCCACTACAAGCTGACTCTCGACGACGGCAACGTCGTCGACAGCTCGGAAGGTCGGGACCCGCTCTGCTATCTGCACGGTCACGGCAACATCGTCGTGGGCCTCGAAGAGGCGCTGACGGGCCAGGCGGTGGGCGCGGAGCTCAACGTCACGGTTTCGCCCGAGCAGGGCTACGGCGCGCGCGACGACCGCGCCGTCCAGACCGTGCCGCGCGGTGCGTTCCCGCCGGACGCCCAGCTCAGCGAAGGCCTGAGCTTCCAGGCCCGCGACGAGGCAGGCCGCCCGCTGATGGGCACGATCACGAAGCTCGCAGGCGATGAAGTCACGGTCGACTTCAACCACCCGCTCGCCGGTCAGACCCTGCACTTCGAGGTGTCGATCACCGAGGTGCGCACCGCGACCGAAGAGGAGATCAGCCACGGCCACGTCCACGGGCCGGGCGGTCACCACCACTGACCTCACACGGTCTGGTCGAGATCGCCGTATTCGAACGCGCTCCGGTAGGTTCCGTGCTCCTGGGCATGGGCGATCAGACCGGCGAGGAACGGGTCGCAGGCGAGCGTCGCGGTGTCGCCGATGAGGGCGACGTGGCGGCGCGCGCGCGTGACGGCGACATTCATGCGGCGCCGCTCGGCCAGGAAGCCGACCTCGCCGCGTTCGTTCGACCGGACGAGTGACAGGACGATCGCCTCCTTCTCGCGGCCCTGGAAGCCGTCGACGGTGCCGATCTCGAGTTCCTGGACGTCGGCCAGCACGTCGCGCAGCGCCTGGACCTGGGCGTTGTAGGGGGTGATCACGCCGATCGCCTCCGGCGCGATTCCCGCCTCGAGCAGGGCGCGGACATGGCGCGCGACGAGACGGGCCTCGTCCGGGTTGGCCTTGCTGCCGTCGTGGACGTCTGCGGTCTCCTCGAAGCCGCAGCCGGCCGTATCGACCCACAGGAACGGTGCGGTCGTGTCCTCGTTCGAGGCAGCGTTCGGGAGATCCGCGAGCCGGTGCGCCGCGACGGTGGTCGCAGCGGTCAGCCGGCCCTCGTACAGCGCGTCCGACGACCAGCGCATGATCGCCTCGTGCATCCGATACTGGACGGTCAGCATTCGCACGATGGAGTCGCCGTGCGCGTCGACGAGCTTCTCGAACAGCGTTCTGGCCAGGCCTCCGCGGGCCGCCGCGTCGGAGACGATGGTCGGCGGCAGCTGCAGGTGGTCGCCCGCGAGGACCGCGCGGCGCCCCTTGTGCAGCGGAATCCACGTGGCGGCCTCGAGGGCCTGGGCCGCCTCGTCGACGACGATCAGGTCGAAGTCGACGCCCCGCAGGTGCCGGTCCTCTGCGCCGGTCGTCGTGGCCAGCACCACAGGGGATCGGCTCAGCACCAGGGCCACGTTCGAGGCGTCCAGCGCGCGGATCTCGGCGCGGAGCTGGCGGAGCTCCTGGTAGACCTCGCGCCGCTCGCGGCGCCCGGTCGTGCGGTTCAGCCGGCGTTCGACGACGCCGATCTCCCTGCGAAGATCGCGGACCAGCCGCGTGTCTTCCACTTCGGCGACCTGCGCGTCGAGCGACAGCGCACGGACCTGGGGAAGGAGTCGTGCCGGGTGGCCGATGCGGACCACCCGGACCCCTGCGGCGGCAAGCCGCTCGGCGAGGTTGTCGACGGCGACGTTCGAGGGAGCGGTGGCGAGCACGCGCTCGCCCCGGAGCACCGCGAGACGGATCAGCTCGACGACGGCCGTGGTCTTGCCGGTCCCCGGCGGACCGTGGATCAGCGCGATCGGGTCGGCCTCCAGCGCGGCCGCGACAGCGTCCCGCTGGGACGCGTCGAGTCCCTCCCGTGGACAAGTCTTGGGTGAGGGGCGGAGGCGCCCCGGCTCGACCTCGCCGAGTGCGGCCCGTCGCAGCGTGCGATGCTCTGGCGTCGGCTTGTGGGCGAGTGCCTTGATCGCGTCCCGCATGCGCCGGAAGGTGACGTCGGGCACGAGGCGGTCGAGCCGGATCAGGTGCGGAAGCTCGTCGCCTTCCTCGTCGGTCTCGATGGCGATCCGGATCGTGTCGCGACGGACGGAATCGACGACGCCGATGCGGGCGGCCTCGTCGTCACGCCCTTCTCGGAGCGCGACGAGGTCGCCGCTCGCGAAGCGGTGGGCAGGAAGTTCTCCTCCCTTGCTCGGCTCCAGCACGAGGAGCGTGCGGCCGCCGAGGCCGACGTCCGTGTCGCGCAGCGTGAGCCGGCGGAGCGTCAGGCCGCGGCGCTCGAGCTCGACGTCCGCGAGCTCGGCACGGAGCCGCTCGACCTCCTGGATCTCGGCCTCGCGTTCGAGTTCCAGCAGTTCGAGCTGGCGGCGGATGAACGTGTCGAGCTGCATGCGGGTTGGTGGCCCGGTCGGGCGTCGTTAGGATCGTCAGCTCGCAAGCGGCGGGCGTCAGACCTCTCTGACCCTTGCCCGACCTCCGGGGACTCGGTTCCGGCCCGGGGGTGATTGCACCGTGCGCCTTCCTGCGTGCGCGTGCAGGAACCGAACCGAGGACTGGATGGGAGATTCGTTCGAGAAGCGTCGTCGAGAGCAGAAGAAGCGTCAGAAGAAGAAGGACAAGTCCCAGCGCAGGACGGAGCGCGAGCCGGGCACGGGCCCCGAGGTCGTGTCGCTGGAGGACCTGCTCGGAGACATGGGGCTCTCCGAGGAGAAGCCGGACGAAGTCGAGGGCGAAGCGGGTGCCAGCGAGGATGCACCCCGGGAAGGCGACTCGTAGGCGAGCGGCCCCCGCGCCCCAACGGCTTCGAGCGTTCGCTCGCCAGGGGGAGGCAGGCGGGTGCTTCGCACCCGCGTCCAGCGGCGCTTCGTGCCGCTGCGCCGGATCAGCCGGTGATCCGCTCCTTGAACTCGAGCGTCTCGGTGTCGATCCGGACCTTGTCGCCGGTCTCGGTCAGCATGCCGACCTTGACCTTGACGCCGTTCTCCAGGATCGCCTCCTTCTGGCCGGTGCCCGCACCCTTGATGGGCGGCGCCGTCTCGGTCACGGTCAGGACCGCGGTCTTCGGCGCGTTGACCGAGACGAGCTGGCCTTGGACGTAGAAGCCCGTGTAGGTGTCGGCCGGCCAGAGCAGCGCGTCCTCCGCGGCTGCCACCGGACAGCGGACCTCGTCGCCCGCCTCGGTGAAGAACACCTCGTCGATCCCGTCGCGGTACGAGTAGTTGAGGTCGATCTCCTCGTTCTCGAGCACTTCGTACTTGGTGTCGCCGTGCTCCTTCAGCTCGGACACGCGGCCGGTCTGGATGTCCTTCAGCTTCATCTGGACGAACTGGCGGCGGTCGTTGCGGAGGATGTTCCACCACGTGACCTTGCACATGCGCCCTTCGTAGGAGACGAGCGTGCCGGGGCGGAGGTCGAGGGCTTGGACTTGGGTCATGGGAGGTGTTCGGAGGGGGGGCGGACCCGCGGTCCGACGAATGGGCGCAGGAATCTACACGTTGGGCCCGGGCTTGCGAAATCTGGAGCGGGGGTGCGTGCCCCTGCGGCCGGGCGGCGCTGGAACCAAGGCCACTCCGTGAAGAGGAATTGGGACGCTCTGGGGACGCGGAAGAAGACCACGGTGTGGACGCATCCGCCGTATCCTGCGCCGCTCTCCGAAGGCCCCGCTCCAGGATTCCCATGCGCACAGCCCTCTTCTCGCTCCTCGTGCTCCTGCCGACGCTCGGCTCTGCGGCTCTCGCCCAGAGCCCGCGTGCACTGACCCACGACGACTACGACGCCTGGCCGACGCTGTCCGGCGAGACGCCGTCCCCGGATGGCGCCTGGCTCGCCTACACCGTCGGGCCCGCGCGCGGTGACAAGACGCTCGAGGTGCGACAGGTCGACGGGGAGACCGTGCATCGGTTTCCGCGCGGGACCTCGGCGCGGTTCACCGACGACAGCCGGTTCCTCGTGTTCGGAGTCGGGTCGAGCGAGGACGCGTGGCGTGCCGAGCGCGTCCAGAAGCTTCGCGAAGCCATCGAGGCGGGCAAGGGCAAGTTCGATGAGCCCAAGAAGGACGCCGATGCCGACCTGAAGCAGCTGCACATCCTCGAGCTCGCGTCCGGCAACGTCACGACGATCGACAGGGTCGAGTCCTTCGAGCTGCTCGAGCAGACCGGCTTCGTCGTCTACGTGCCTCGCCCCGAGAAGAAGAAGGGGGACGAGGCCAAGGAGGAGAAGGCGGCCGACGCGGGAGCCGAGTCTCCCGAGGCCAACCGCGGCCGCCGTCGCCGGGGTGGCGATGATGTGATCCCGGGTGATGCCGCACCGGACGAACCCAAGAAGGGCTTCCAGGCGCGTGACGGCAAGCTCGTCGTCGTGCGCAATCTGTCGAGTGGCGAGGAGACGCGCCTCGAGTGGGTCCTGTCGCAGCGTGCGATCGCGGACGACCGCTGGCTGGTCTTCGATGTGCAGAAGAAGCCGGCCCCTGCGAAGAAGGTCGCGGAGCCCGCCAAGAAGGACGCAGCCGAAGGCAGCCCCGAGACGACGGCACCCCAATCTGCCGAAGGCGCGGCTGCGGCCGAGGCCGAGCCCGCGGAGGCCAAGCCCGCCGAAGCGGCTCCCGAGGAGCCCGTCGTCGACCAGGGCCTCTTCGCGCTCGAGCTCAAGACCGGCCGGCGCGTCGAGTTGGCGGACGGCCCGGCCAACTTCGGTGGGTTCGCGACCGATCGTGAGGACCGGACGCTGGTGTTCTGGACGGACCTCGCCGACAAGGATGCGGAGGAGCCCGAGATCGCCTACCACCGCTGGGACTTCCGCGGCAGCGCGGCGCAGCTCCTGATCGCAGCGGACCATCCGGCGATTCCGGAAGGGCGTCGCCTGTCGAAGTCGGGCCTCGGCTTCAGCCGCGACGGGTCGGTGCTGACGTTCTCGGTCGAGCTCGACCGTGAAGCGCCGATGGCTCCGATCTTCGCCGAGGACAAGGTCGTCCTCGATCTGTGGCACTGGAAGGACGGCCAGATCCAGCCGATGCAGGCCAAGCAGCGTGGGCGTGACGCCTGGTCGGCCGTCTGCTTCCTCGACGACCAGCGGGTCCAGATCCTCGGGGACGATCATCTGCCGACGATGCGGCTGATCACGGACGACGGCTCGCGCGCGATGGCGACCGACAGCGACGTCTACGCTGCCGAGGTCTCGTGGGACGGTCGCTACTCGGACACCTACGTCATCAACACGATCGACGGTTCCCGGCATCGGGTGATCGAGCACCTGCGCGGTTCGGCCTCTCCCTCGCCGACCGGTCGCTACCTGATGTGGTTCGACGCGAACCACTGGAGTGTCCTCGACCTCGCGACGATGGAGCGCCGCGCGCTGACGACGGGGATCTCGACGCCGTTCTGGCGCGAAGCGGACGACCGGCCGGAGCCCGCGGGTTCGTACGGCGTCGCGGGCTGGCTTCCCCACGACAAGGCGGTCGTTCTCTACGACCAGTACGACCTGTGGACGATCGATCCGCAGACCGGAGCGGCTTCGTGCCTGACCGACGGTCAGGGGCGCGCCAGCCAGACCATCTACCGCGTCGCGCGGGTCGATCTCGAGCCGGGGCCGCGTCCTGACGAGGATGAAGAGGGCGCACGTTGGCTCGACGGTTCGCTCGTCCTGTCGACGGTCCACGAGCCGACCAAGGCCTCCGGCTACGCGGTCGACTCGACCCTCGGCGTCGTGCGGCCTCGTCAGCTCGTGCGCCGCGACGCGCGGTTGGCCGACCTCGTCCGCCCCAAGAAGGCCGATCGGGTCTTCTACACGCTGTCGAGCTACGCCGACTTCCCGGACGTCCACACGGCTGACCTCGCGTTCGGCGGCGAACGAAAGCTCACCGATGCGAATCCGATGCTCGACGAGGTGCGCTGGGGCAAGGCCGAGCTCGTGTCGTGGCACAGCGCGGACGGCATCCCGCTGCAGGGCAAGCTCGTCAAGCCGGACGGCTTCGACCCGTCGAAGAAGTACCCGATGCTCGTCTACTTCTACGAGCGGCTGTCGGACGGTCTGCACCGGCACGTGACTCCGGCGGCGGGCACGTCGCCGAACGCGGCCTACTACGTCAGCAACGGCTACCTGTGGTTCGAACCGGACATCGTCTACCGCGAGGGCTACCCGGGTGAGTCGGCGCTCAAGTGCATCGTGCCGGGCGTCCAGTCGCTGATCGCCGAGGGCTTCGTCGACGCCGGAGCGATCGGTATCGCCGGCCACTCGTGGGGGGGATACCAGACGTCGTACCTGGTCACGAAGACCAACCTGTTCGCGGCGGCCGAGTCCGGTGCGCCGGTCAGCAACATGGTCTCCGCCTACGGCGGGATCCGCTGGGGTTCCGGCATGTCGCGGCAGTTCCAGTACGAGCAGACCCAGAGCCGCATCGGCGGCACGCTCTGGGAGGTCCCGATGCGCTACCTGGAGAACTCGCCGATCTTCTTCGCCGACAAGGTCGAGACCCCGGTCCTGATGCTGCACAACGACCAGGACGGTGCGGTGCCGTGGTACCAGGGCATCGAGTACTTCATGGCGTTGCGCCGACTCGGCAAGGAGGCCTACCTCTTCAACTACGTGGGCGAGGACCACGGCCTGCGCAAGCGCCAGAACATGCTCGACTGGACGCGGCGCATGCAGGAGTTCTTCGACCACCATCTGCGAGGCGTCGAGGCCGCCGCGTGGATCGCCGACGGCGTGAAGTACGCCGATCGGGAGAAGGAGAAGATCCCGCACGCGCCGAGCTACCGGGAAGCGATGGAGTCCGCCGCTGCGGCGACCGAGGCATCCGGCGACCGCTGAGGCACTCTCGGCGCGTGCTCGGCTATCGTGCCGGGCATGCGCACCCTCTTCGCCGCCGCGGCCGCGACGCTCGTCGCAGCCCTACCCGCCCAGGATGCACCGCGCCGTCCCAACGTCGTCCTGATCTACACGGACGACGTCGGCTTCGGTGACGTTGGCTGCTACGGCGCGTCCGGCGTCGCGACCCCGAACGTCGACCGGCTCGCGGCGGAGGGACTGCGGTTCACGGACGCGCACTGCACGGCGGCGACCTGCACGCCGTCGCGCTACTCGCTGTTGACCGGCGAGTACGCGTTCCGCAAGCGCGGCACCGGAGTCCTGCCCGGCAGTGCAGCGATGGTCATCGAGCCGGGGCGCACGACTCTGGCGTCGGTGTTCCGGGACGCGGGCTACAAGACGGCCGTCGTCGGCAAATGGCACCTCGGGCTCGGAGCCGGCGACCTCGACTGGAACGGCGCCATCCGCCCCGGTCCCCAGGACATCGGCTTCGCCGAGTGCTTCCTGCTGCCGGCGACCGGCGACCGCGTGCCCTGCGTCTACGTCGAGGGTGAGCGGGTCGTCGGCCTCGATCCCGAGGACCCGATCCAGGTGTCCTACGGCAAGAGGATCGGGGACGACCCGATCGGCGCCGAGCGGCCCGACCTGCTGAAGATGAAGTTCAGCCACGGGCATGACCGCACGATCGTCAACGGCATCAGCCGCATCGGCTACATGACCGGAGGCCACGCGGCGCGCTGGGTCGACGAGGACATGGCAGACCGCTTCGTCGAGCGGGCGCTACGGTTCCTCGACGGCGTCGGCGACGAGCCGTTCTTCCTCTACTTCGCGACGCACGATGTCCACGTGCCGCGCGTGCCGCACGTCCGCTTCGTCGGCAAGACCGATCAGGGGCCGCGCGGTGACGTCCTCGTCGAGATGGACTGGTGTGTGGGGGCGCTGCTCGACAAGCTCGATGCGCTGGGGCTCGCGGAGGACACGGTCGTGATCTTCACGAGTGACAACGGGCCGGTCCTCGACGACGGCTACGTCGACGAGGCCGTCGAGCGCGTCGGCGATCACCGCCCGGCTGGGCCCTGGCGCGGCGGCAAGTACAGCGCCTTCGAGGCCGGGACGCGCGTCCCGCACCTCGTTCGCTGGCCGGCGCGCGTGCAGCCCGGCGTATCTTCGGCACTCTTCAGCCAGGTCGACTACCTCCGGAGCTTCGCGGGCCTCGTCGGCGTCGAGCTCGGGGAAGGTGCCGGACCGGACAGCCAGGACCAGCTCGCGGCCCTGGTCGGCGAAGACCAGGTCGGTCGCGATCACCTCGTCGCGCAGGCCGGCTCGCTCTCGCTCCGCGAGGGCTCCTACAAGTTCATCCCGGGCGGCAAGGGCGCGAAGTTCAGCCGTTCGACTGGCATCGAGCTCGGCAACGACACGGTGCCGCAGCTCTACGACCTGGCGAAGGATCCCGGCGAGACGGAGAACCTCGCCGAGAGCCAGCCCGAACGCGCCGCGGCCATGGCGGCGCGGCTCGAGACGATCCGGAGCCAGGGGCAGGGGCGTTGACCGGTGGCTGATCGCTCAGACCAGGGACCGGTCGCGGTGCACCGCGCGCGCACGGGCTTCGAGGCGCGTGTCGTCGTCGCGGTGCTCGCCGACGCCGGGATCCAGGCATTCACGCCGGACGGCCTGCTCGCCGACGAGTTCGCGGTGAGCCAGCGCCTGATGAACCTGCAGGGTGTCGACGTGCTGGTGCGGGCCGAGGATGCCGATGCAGCCTCGCAGGCCCTCGCCGAAGCGCGTGCCGCGGGCCGGGACTGGACCGACGAAGAGGGCGACCGGGACGGTGGGGGGACTGCGTTCACGGTTCCGTCGGAACGCGAGCAGCGCGCGCGCCGGACCGGGGCCTTCCTGCTGCTGCTCCTGGTCCTCGGCGTGATCCCACTGCTCGCCCAGGTCCTCAGGTGGTTGCTGGGATCGTGAGGCGGGCGGCTACGATGCCCCGGCCGCGATGACCGCGCCCCGATCCCGTCTCCGTCGCTTCGCATTCGCCGCGCTGGGCCTCCTCGTCGCCTGGGGACTGGCCGAGTGTGCGGCCCTCGTGGGCTTCCTGGTCGTGACTGGCGAGGGCTTCTCGGCTGCGACCCTTGCCGCCGCGCGGGCTGCGCTCGCGGGCGGTGCGGATGCGCCGGCCGACGCGCGTCAGATCGCCAACGCGACCAACTGGTCGCTCCACCCCTACCTGGGCTACGTGCTCGACCCGGAGGACGCGACGGCGCAGCGGGGCGAGGGTGGTCTCGAGGTCACCGAGTGGGGCTTCTTCGACGAGGGGGCACCGTTCCGGGCACGGGAGGAAGGCGACTTCGTCGTCGCGCTCCTCGGCGGCTCGGTCGCCGCGATGTTCGCGGAAGAGGGCGTGCCCCACCTCGCGGCCGCGCTGCGCGCCCAACCGGGCCTTGCCGACCGTCGGCTCGTGTTCGTCCGCCTCGCGAACCCTGGCTACCGGCAGCCCCAACACAAGTTCGCGCTCGACCTGGCGCTCGCGCAGGGCGGTGCGTTCGACGCGGTCATCGTCCTCGATGGGCTCAACGAGCTCAGCCAGTCGCTGAAGCGTGGGGCGATGGCGGGCGTGCATCCGCTGTTCCCGTCCAACTGGCAGTTCCTCGCCGCCGACACGCTGACGCCCGCCGTCCAGCGCGCGATCGGCGGCGCGGCGTTCCTGCGCGCGCTGCGCGGTGATGTGGCCCGCGGTTTCGATGCGCTGCTGCCGAGCTGGTCTCCACTGGCGAACCTCGGCTGGAAGCTCACGGATCGTGCGCTCGAGGCGCAGGCGCTCGCCTACAACGAGGCTGCACGGGCGGCCGATCAGGGGCCCCGTCCCTACGCGGTGCTCGGCCCGACTCCCAGACCCGCAACCGACGCAGAGTTGATCGCCTACGGCGCCGACGTCTGGGCAGAGTGCGCGCGGATGATCCACGCGACGTGCGCCGCACGGGGAGTGCCGTCGTTCCACTTCCTGCAGCCGAACCAGTACGTGCCGGGCTCCAAGCCGATCGGGCCCGCCGAGCGCGCGGTCGCGGTCCACGAGGACCACCCGACGCGGTTCGCGGTCGAGCAGGGTTATCCGGTCCTGCAGGCCCGCGGAGAGGAACTGCGCGCCGCAGGAATCGACTACCAGGAC
The DNA here is from genome assembly GCA_041164325.1 of Planctomycetota bacterium. Lineage (GTDB taxonomy): Bacteria > Planctomycetota > UBA1135 > UBA1135 > UBA2386 > JAQCBR01. The sequence continues at coordinate 11,404 of JBEAPQ010000182.1, forward strand.
CTGACCGGGATCTTCGCGGGCATCGAGGAGCCGCTCTACGTCGATGCGTGCTGCCATCTCGGTCCGCGGGGCAACGAGCTGATGGCGCTCGAGATCGCGCGGCGCATCGGGCCGCGGCTCGGCGCGGCGGCGCCCGTTCCGGCGCTGCGGTCCGTGAGCGACACCGCGGTCCGACTCGAGGCGCCACTGGCCCGGGGTCGCGCGGCGGTGATCGGGACCCTCGACGACGGCTCGACGATCGACGCCACATACGCGTGCCGCGGCTTCACGAGTTCGGATCCGGACGTCGTCCGTGTCGATGCATACGGCGGACTGACCGCGCTGCGATCCGGCTCGGTCACGATCACAGCAAGAGTCGGGGACCTCGACGTGGCGATTCCGGTCGAAGTCGCGCTCCCGGAGATCGCGATCCTCGACGCGCAGTCGATGCGCCCGGGCCCCACGGCTCCCGGGCTGCGCGGCCGGGTGCAGGGCGAGGTGCTCGAAGCGTGGATCGACCCTCCGCCGCCTCCGGGCGCGTCGGGCTGGCTGGTCATCGGCAGCGCTCCGCGGAGCAGCCGATTCTGCCGCGAAACCCACTACGTCGACTTCGCGACCGACCAGAAGATCCCGTACCTCGCGACGGCGGACGGCGTCCGCTTCGAGGTGCCGCTCTCGGGCGTCCCCAAGGGTCACTCGATCTTCGCGCAGGTCCTGTCGGTCGAACGGGACCAGGCCTGCGGGCTCCGGGCTTCGAACGCCCTCGTCGTCACGCCGCGGTGACCGCCGGGCGGGTGGCCTGGGTCCTTTCGCGCATGAAGCGACTTCCTGCCGACGGCATACTGCCCGCGCCATGAACCAGACCGCTGACCGCGTCCTGCGTGCGATGACCGACGACGGCTCGTTCCGCGTCCTCGTCGCGCGGACGACCGACACTGCGCGCCGCATTGCCGAGCTCCAGCAGGTCCAGGGCCTGTCGGCGTCATGCCTCGGTGAGGTCATCACGGCCTCTGTGCTGGTGCGGGAGACGATGGCGCCGGGCAACCGCGTCCAGGTGCTGTTCACCGACAAGATCGGCACGCGTCTGGTCGGCGACGCCAACCCCGAAGGCGCGACGCGCGGTCTGGCCCAGGTCGCCGACGAAGTGCTCGGCGTGCTCCCGGGGGACGGCGGCATCCTCCAGGTCGTCCGGATCGTCCGCCCCGGCCAGCCGCACCAGGGCTACGTCGAGACCGACGACGAGGGCGGCGTGTCGGGCGCGCTGCGCACCTACTTCCTCCAGTCCGAGCAGGTCGAGACGCGGCTCGCGCTCGCCGCGCCGACGGCCGACGACGATGCGATCGCGATGTCGGTGGGCTTCGTCGTCCAGCTCCTCCCCGAAGTCACCGAGCCGCCGCTCGCGAGGATGGAGGCGCGGATCGACGCGCTCGGCGACCTGTCTGCCTTCGTCCGTCAGAACGGCGACGACCCCGAGGCACTGCTCGCAGCGCTGATGGGGGATGTCGAATACACAAGGCTCGCCGAGTCGGGGGTGGCCTTCGTCTGCGGCTGCGGACGCGAGCGCGCGATCGGTGCTGCGTCGACGCTCGGCGCGGACGAGCTCCGTGAGCTGATCGAGTCCGGCGAGGAGCTGACGATTACCTGCGACTACTGCCGCACGCGCTATTCGGTGGGGCCGGACGACTACCGGCTCATCCTGGATCAGCTCGGCGACGCGTAGCGCCTCGATTCATCGCTGATTTTTGCAGCGCCTGCTCGGGTCGCCCCGGGTGGTGGCGGCGCGTCGCCACTGGCCTGCGTCCGCGTCGTCGGTTGTCCGTCACCACAGGGGTTGCTCCGCCCGGAAGTCCCGATGCCATGGCGTGTGCGCGCGTTGCGTCCTGAATCGGCACGGTTTGGCCTGGGGCTTGCTCTGGCACCGCATCCGCGGCGGAAGGTGGTTGGACTTACTTCCAGCCGCAACAACGGTTTCAGCCGCACTCCGCGGGGCGTCGAACATCCCTCCTGGCGGCAACCCGTCGGGTAGCCTACACGGTCCCTCGCGTCCGGGGCGGGGGCGCAGCTCGCTCACAGCTCGACACCGCATGAAGATCCAGCTGGTCCACCCGCCGGTCTACCTGAACGTCCTGGCGATGACGGCGCTCCGGCCGAGCCTCCCGCTCGGCCTGGCCTACATCGCGTCGACGCTGCGTCAGGCTGGCCACGACGTGTCGGTCATCGACGCGGTCGGCCTCGCGCCCGACCAGGTGACCCCCGGGCCCAAGCCGCAGATTTCGGCCCTCGGCCTGACGCCGGAAGAGATCGTCGAACGCATCGATGCCGACACCGACGCGATCGGCGTCACGAACATGTGGTCGTTCTCGTGGCCGATCGTCCGCGAGATTCTCCAGCTGATCCGTGCGCGGTTCCCGGAGCTGCCGATCGTCTGCGGGGGCGAGCACTTCGCCGGTCTCCCGGACTGGTCGATGCAGCAGGCGCCCATCGACTTCATCGTGCTCGGGGAGGGCGAAGAAGGCGCGGCCGAGGTCTTCCAGGGCATCCAGGACGGCCGCACCGACTGGGCGTCCTGTGCCGGCATCTGGTTCCTCGACGAGAACGGCCAGCCGCGCAAGTCGGACGCTTCGCGTGCGCGCCGCCGCGACCTCGACGACATCCCCTGGCCGGCCTGGGACCTGTTCGACGTCAAGGCCTACGACGAGCGCAAGCTCGTCACCGGCATCCACTACGGGATGACGGTGCCGATCCTCGCGACCCGCGGCTGTCCCTACCAGTGCACCTACTGCTCGTCGCCCAACATGTGGACGACGCGCTGGTACTCGCGCGAGCCGAAGGACGTCGTCGACGAGATCCAGCACTGGCACGAGGTCTACGGGGCCAACAACTTCCCGTTCCAGGACCTGACCGCGATCCTCAAGAAGGACTGGGTCATCGGCTTCTGCAGCGAGCTCGCGTCGCGTCCGTTCGTCGACAAGATCCGCTGGCAGCTGCCGTCGGGCACCCGCGTCGAGGTCATCGACGACGAGGTCGCGATGTGGCTCCGGCGCACCAACGGCGTCTCGCTGAACTACGCGCCCGAGAGCGGTAGCCAGGAGACCCGCAAGCGCATCAAGAAGATGCTGAAGGACGAGTCGCTGCTCCGCGCGGTCAAGGCCGCGGTGAAGCACCGGCTCAACGTCGCGACGTTCTTCGTCGCCGGGTTCCCGGACGACACGAAGGAAGACCTGCGCAAGACCGTCAAGCTCGCGCGGAAGCTCGCCTTCCTCGGCATCACCGACATGGCGTTCGGCTTCTTCTTCCCGATCCCGAACACCCAGCTCTACCGCGAGCTCATTGCAGAGGGCCGGATCGAGCTGACCGACGACTTCCTGCTGACGCCGATCTTCGCGAACGAGGCGAAGCTCCGCGAAGCGAACAACTACTCGAAGCACTTCACGGCGGCCGAGCTGA
>JBEAPQ010000183.1:0-3557 GCA_041164325.1 Planctomycetota bacterium
CGCGCGAGGTGCGGCGTGTGGTTGCAGCGGCAGTGGACGTGGTCCGGATCGAGGATCTCCGTGAGGTGACAGACCATGACGGCGGGTGCGGCCGCCGCGAGGCCGGACTCGAGCGCCGTCAGGTAGTAGGTCTGCTGCCCTCCGCCCGATGCGCCGGTGCAGCCGATCCGCGTCGGGTCGACATCCTCCCGCTGCCGCAGCAGCTGCAGAGCCCGGAGGTTGGACCAGGTCATGGCTGCGACCGACGAAAGCGCGACGCGCGTGTCCTCGACGTGGATCGAGTCGACCGCGAGCACGACGTAGCCGAGCTTCGCGAGCATGATCAGGCGCGCCTGCACGGTCGGATGGCACGCGCCATCCTTCCAGTGTCCGTGCGGGCAGAGGATCGCGGGTCCGCGGGCTCCGAACCGACGCTCACGGCCCACGGGCTCGTAGAGCCAACCGCTCGCGTCATGCCCCGGGAAGACCTGCCAGTAGGTGCGCACGACGCGGTAGCCGTCGCGCTCGAGTACGCCACCCTCGCGCACTTCGAGGGGAAGCGCAGGCGTGAACGACGCGAAGTCCGTCGGCACGGCCTCGCCCCCGGCGACGGGACCGAGGCGACCTGCGAGCCGCTCCCCCGAGAACGGCGGAGGCCAGAGACCGAGGGCATCCTGGACCAATGCGCGGACCCGGCGCGCGGCGACCGGGTGCTCCGACGCCTGCCAGTCGGGGGCGCGATGCGGACGCAGTGCGTCGTTCCAAGCCCGCACCTGGCGCTCTGCCTCGCCGGAGCCGAGGACCTGTAACCGCTCATGGGACTCGAGCTGCGCAGCCAGGGACTGGGGCACCGCGCGCGTGAATCCGGCCCGGAGAATGGAGCCTGCGAACGGCTGGTGGACGGCGTCGTTGAGGTTGTTGCCGAGCCGCAGTCCGGGCGAGGGCGTGCCGCGGAACCGACCGCGCACCCGGGTCACCGCTTCGACGACGCCGTCCACTTCGAGCACGAGGGCTGGGCCGCTCGGATCGTAGGCGGCACGGATCCGATGCACGGCACCGTCATCGATCCGCGTCCGCGACGTCGCCCGCTCGGTGTTCCAGGACCACACCTCGAACGACACACGCCCCGTCTCCCGGCCGACGACCAGCGAGTGGTGCACCGCGCTTCCTTCGCGACACATCCAGAGCGTCGCGAAGCCAGCCTGGCGCACAGCCCGGATCTCGACGTCGATCGTGAACGCGTCGCCATCCGTCACCGCCAGGAGGCCGGCTGGCGGAAACGTGACCGCCGCGCCATCGTCGGAAAGATCGATTCCACCGCCGTCGAGCCACCGGACCGCGGCCGCAACGCCGCCGAGCTCCTGCCCGTCGACGAACAGCCGAGGGGGCGGGCCTGCCAGGGGCGCGGCACCCGGAAGATCGTCCTGCGGTGAGGCAACCGGCGCCATGAGGGCGCACGCCAGCGAGACGACGATCCGGGGGCGCAAGACGTCCATGGCAACGCAGGTTAGGCGATCCGGACCTGGGCTGGAGCGGTCTCGACCCCGGAGGAACGAGCTCTTTCGCTGTACCGCAACCGGCCCCAACCCTGGTTGACAGGGTAGTCTCGCGACATACCGTCCTTACCGATCAGGCGAGGCCGGACCTGCATCCCGGGCCCCACCACTCGCACGCTCCATCCCATCGGACGCGGCAGACAGCCCAGCCGTCCGAATCCCCGTCGAAACGACAAGGACTCCCAACCGATGAGCCCCATCCGTCTCTCCCTCCTCGCGGCCTGTGTCGCTGCCGCAGCGACGCCTGCGTTCGCGCAGCGGGTCGTCATCAACGAATTCTCCTACGACGACAGCAGCACCGACGACCTCGAGTTCGTCGAGCTCTACAACGCCGACTCGGTCGCGGTGGACATGTCGAACTGGGTCCTGGCCTCGCAAGACCCGGTCGGCGCCAACGCCAGCTTCACGATCCCGGCCGGCACCGTCCTCGCTCCGGGCGCGTTCTACGTGCTGGGCTCGGGCCTCGTGCCGAACGTCAGCCAGATCGTCGGCGTGTCCAACATCTGGGAGAACAGCAACGAGACCCTCGAGCTGCGCGACGCTGCGGGAACGCTGATCGACGCGGTGGCGTACGAGACCTACCTCGGCCCCGCCACCCCGTCCGGCACGTGGCCGGCCGACCTCGCCGCCGAGATCGGCGACGGGATCTGGTCGACCTACACGATGATCGAGTCGAGCTTCTCGTCCTGGTCGCGCAACCGCGACGGCTACGACACGAACCGCAACGGCCGCGACTTCCGCCAGATCGCGTGGACGCCGGGCACGTCGAACAACCTGCCGTCGGTCCTGCCGGTGGTCGAGTTCTTCGACACCTACGCGCACGCCGCAGACGTCCCGGGCTGGTCGAGCTCCTTCGTCCCGTTCAAGGCGATCGACCCGCAGAACATCGCCCCGCCGAACCCGAGCGCAGTTCCGCCGTCCCCGCAGGGCGGCAACGTCGGCATCATGTGGGACCCGACCGGTGGCGGCGACTACGCGACGCTGAACACCGACGCGGTCGAGAACGTCATCCTCGAGGCCTACGTCTACTTCAACGCCACGCCGGAACCGGCGGGCGAGTACGAGAGCTTCTCGATCGGCGTCCAGGGCACCTGCGATACCTTCGGCAACCACCCCGGCTTCGCGAACAGCGGCAACCCCGCTGCCACGGCGAATGCCTACGGTGGCTCCGGCATCGCGGTGATCTACCAGAACGACGAGTTCGGCGGGAACCTCTACCTCGTCGACGCGAACGACATGGGCTGGGGTGCGACGGCGGCCACGCCGGAGCGGATCCTCGGTCAGATCGCGGTCACGGCCGGCGTCAACGACGGCTGGCAGCGCCTGCGCATCCGCGCCGGCAAGGGCTTCGCCGAAGTGCGCTTCGGTGGCACGCTCGGCGCCGACGACGGCGACCAGCTCACGGGCGACACGACGATGGGTTCGCCGGGCGGCATCTACATGGCCTACCGCGAGTTCCTCGTGCAGAACGGCTCGGCCAACCCGCCGATCCTCGACTTCCTGCTGATCAGCGAAGGCACGGCGGACGCGAACTACAAGTACGACGCGACGCCGAACTCGGTCGGCACGCCGACGATGGACCCGAACTCGTTCCCGACGATCGGCAACGCGAGCTTCGGCCTCGACCTGGCCAGCCTCGCGCCGTTCTCGCCGACGGCGATGCTGATCGGCGCCTTCGAGCTGCCGACGCCGATCAACCTGGAGCTCTTCGGCGCCCAGGCGGGCAGCCGGATCTACATCAACTCGTTCCTGAGCACGACGGTCAACGCGGACGCCAACGGCAACGCGGCGTTCGGCGTGCCGATCCCGAACAACCCGTCGTTCGCGGGCGCGACGCTGCTGTTCCAGGCCCTCAACGTCGACCTTTCGATCACGGGCGGCCTGTCGCAGGCCCGCGTGCTCGAGGTCACGCTCGGCAACTGATCGAGCGCTGCGAAGGACCGGCGACCGCCGGTCCTTCCCCGCGGGGCGGGCCCGACTGGGCTCGCCCCGCTGTCGTTACCGCGCCAGCTTGCAGACCCG
>JBEAPQ010000184.1:0-3774 GCA_041164325.1 Planctomycetota bacterium
CTGGCCCGCCGTGGTCCGGTCAGTTCGAGCCCTTCCAGCCGAGCAGCGCGGGCACGCTGACAGTCCACGAGTCGATCTTCGGCGGCGCGAGCCAGGTCCGTCGACTCGTGCCTGCGCGCCCGGTGACCAGCGCGCCGATGAATGCGCCGGCCGGGCCCTTCGACGTCGTGACGACCGGCGGCCCCGCGCTCGGGACCGGCTTGATCGCCGTCGGCCCGAATCCGCGCCAGAACGAAGGTCCCTACCCGGTCCCCGGCTTCGAGCAGATGATCCTGTGGGACCCGACGATGTTCTTCGCGTGGGACGTGCTGGCTGTGTCGTTCGACGCGCACGGCACGGCCACGCTGCCGCTCTTCAACCCGGGCATCGGCGGCAACGGCTCCCAGATCGGCATGCAGTGCGCGTTCGTCGACGCGCAGGGCCAGGTCATCGGCTCCGCCGCGCCGATCACCGTCGGCCTGCGCTGACCCGGCTAGCCCTGACGGAAACGCCGGGGCACGAAGCGCCAGAGACCGGTGCCGAGCCAGCGCCGCGTGCGGAACAGCGAGTAGGCGTGACGGAACGCCTCTTCTTCTGGCCCGTACCGGTGTTCGGCTCCGAGGGGGCACGCGCGCAGCGTGTCGCACCCGGTGCCGCAACCGCCCTCGAGGCGGTGTTCTGCGCACGCGAGCAGGTCCGGCGATCCCGGCTGCCGGTAGGTGCCCGACGGGCAGGCCGCGCGGCACGGCTGCGGACAGCCGCCGCACGGTTCGAAGTCGACGAGCGGCGCGGGCGGCCGCGGGCCGAAGGGACGACCGCGCACGAGCAGGGCCGTACGGAGGCTGAGCCACGGCCCGAACTCCGGATGGAGCAGGTGGCCGATCACCGGGGAGACGGTGCCGAAGCCGACCTGTTCCGCCAGCTGACGGAAGTTCATCGGACGCTGTTCGTCCGGCGGCACGACCGCGACTTCGCACCCGAGGGTGCGGAGCTGTTCCGCCGCCTGCTCGGCCACGTCGAGGCTCCACGCGTCGATCGGGTGGTAGCCGGGGCGCGCGGGGCCGATCGAGCCTCCCTGCCGGGCCTGGACGGCTTCCCAGGCCGCCCGGCCGCCCGCGCCGAGCAGCACGATCGTGTCGCACCCCGCGAGCCGCTCGCCCGCACGCCGACCGCAGGGCTGTGTCGCGTCGAAGGCCGCTGCATCGACCGCGCCCACGAGATTCATCCCGCGTGAGGTGCACTCCGCGGTCAGGGTCGCGAACGGATCGTGGACGGACGAGGCGGACACGTGCGCGAAGGATCGGACGCAGCTCGCATCGACTCAAGGCGCGACCCCCATTCTCCGGGAGGCAACCCGACCGGCGCGGATCGGCTATCCTCCGCCTCCCACCCCACCCCGGAGACCTCCCATCCGCACCCTTGGCACAGCCCTGGTCCTGACCCTGCTGACCGCTCTGGCGGCGATCGCCGGCTGGGCAGGCCTCTATGCGTGGCAGCTGCCGACTCCGCGCTACTCCGGCCCGGTCGCACCGGTCGCGATGCCGGAGCCGGTCGCGACGGCAGCGCTTCGTTTTCCGGACACGCCGGCGCGCACCGTGTCGGCTTCGGTCCCCCTCGGCAGCGGCGCGCGGCCGGCGACGGGGGAAGTCCATGTCCGGGTCGAGGGAGGCTCGGGAACGGAATGGGTCACCCTCCTCGACGGGGCCACGGCAGGTGTCCTCGCGCAGGAACCGGTCGGCTCCCGCGGCGAGGTGACCTTCGGAGGCATTCCGGTCGGCACACACACAGCGCTGGTTCACCCCCCCGGCGTGCCGCCGCGGCAGGGATACCTCGCCAAGGCCCCGGTCGAACTGTCGGCCGCGCTGTCACCCCGCGAGACCTCGATCACGCTGGACGCACGCGCGCAGGACACCGTCGTCCTCGTCGAGCGCACGGACCTGCCGAGCCACCCGACGTGGCACGCGACGACGGCGGTGCTGCACCGCGTCGACGACCCGCTGTTCTGCGCCCTGCCCGAAGGCGGGGTGTCGCGGACGTTCGAGCCCGGCAGCGCCGACGTGGTCTTCGAGTTCGACGCGCTCGGCCCCGGTCGCTACCGCGTGGCGTTCGACGGGTTCGCGCCCGCACAGCCGATCGAGTTCGAGGTGCCGGGAGAGCCCCTCCAGTTCGTGCTGGGCGCGACGCAGCGCGTCAGGACGGAGGCGCCGCGCTGACCGCGACGAGGCGACCACGCCGCACCGTGTAGAGGTCCCGCGACACGGGCTGGACGGCCCGCTGCGCGACCGACTCGACCTCCCGGCGCAGCGCACCGATGTCGACGACCTTCTCGGCTCCGCCCATCCAGAGGACGTCGCGGCTGGGCACCGCCAGCAGGAGTCCCTCGGCATGGAACGGGTCGAGCAGGAGCACGCGTGCGGCGTCGTAGCCGTCCCCACGCTGCACGGCCGTGCCTTCGCGGTCCGGCCCGGTGCGCACGGTGCAGTCCTCGCTCCGCTCGGCGAGATTGGCGAGAGCGCGCTCGTCGATGTCGTCGAGCGATCGCCCCCAGGCCCGCGCGTGCTGCCGTGACACGAACGTCATCGCGTCGCCGCGGTCGACGACGTAGCAGACCAGCAGGTCGGCCCCGAGCGGTCGATGGAGGAGCGCCGTGGGACCGAAGCGGAGCCCCTGCTCCGACAGCCAAGCTTCGGTGCGAACCTGCGGCATCAGCCGGTGGGCGACCGCCGACCAGGGCTCGCGTGCGAGATCGTCGAGGCGCTCCCGCTCGTCACGGACCATCGCCGCCACCAGCGTCGGGAGCGAGGCAGGATCCTCGTCCAGTGCCACCACGAGCGCCCCGACCGGGACGACCGTCTCCTGCCCACGGATACGACAGCAGATCGACACGTCCTCGAAGTTCGCGCTGATCCACTCGACGTCGGGGTGGCGCCGAGCGAGTTCGCGACGGACGCGGCCGATCCACGCGCGCTCACCCCGCCTGGTCGAAGGCCAGAGCGCGGCGCCGAGTGCAGCAATCCCAAGACAGGCTGTGGCCCACACGCCCTTCTCATCGGCAGTCCGGGCCCAAGGGTTGACGGTTCGTCACGGCTGGAGGACTCTTCTTCGGCCGCGGAAGGTTCCGTGACCCTCCGGCGATACCGACGACGACCGGAGGAGGGCCGATGACCGTTGCTGGAACCCGACCGGACGAGACTTCCCGGGCTGGCGCGGCGCGTGCCGGCTACCGCCTGCGGATCGAGAGCGGTGCGGAGAGTCGATCGGTAACCGTCGACCGGCCGCGGGTCGTCGTCGGACGGGCCAAGGACTGCGACGTCGTGCTCTCCGACCCCACGGTCAGCCGGCGGCACGTCGTCCTCGAGTTCGAGGAGGGGCGGATCGGGTTCCGGGACCTCGGGGGCACGAACGTCTGCCACCTGGACGGGAAACCGTCGTCGGGCGGATTGCTGCATCCGGGCGCCGTCCTGCTCGTCGGCTCGACCCGCCTGACTCTGGAGGTCGTGCCCGAGCCCCGCTCAAGGACCGTCTCCCCGATCGACCGCACCGAGAGGTTGCCCCACGAGCCTGTCGTCGAGCGGTCGCTGGCCGCGCTCGGCGTCGAGGCCGTTCTCGCAGCCCTGGCACCGCCGCCGATGGAGGGCCCGGACGTCGTGGTCGACGTGGCCCACCACCTGCTCGCCTCCGCGCTGCGCTTGACCCAGCGCACGTCGGGCGCCCTCGTGCTCGCGGGTGAGCCGGTCCGCGTGCTCGCGTCGACGCCGGCCGATCCGTCGGCCTTCGATCTCCCGGGCGAGATCG
>JBEAPQ010000185.1:0-3824 GCA_041164325.1 Planctomycetota bacterium
TGTCGACGCTGGTCTGCGGCTACTTCGCGAAGACCGAGGACTGGACCGTCGGGTTCGGAATCGCCGGAGTCGGCATGCTCCTCGGCCTCGTGACGTTCGGCGTGGGCAAGAAGAACCTCGAGGGCCACGGAGAGCCTCCGCAGCCGGACGCGATCGCCGGAAACCTGACGAAGGTCCTGGTCGGTGCGCTCGCCGCCGTTCCGGCCGTCTACCTGCTGCTGAGCCAGGACGAGGCGGTCAAGACGCTGCTCGTCGTCGCTGTGGCCGTCGTGCTCGGCAGCCTGATCATCACGGCGTTCCGCGAGGAGAAGGTCATCCGCGAGCGGATGTTCGTGCTCATCGTCCTGTGGTTCTTCCACATGATGTTCTGGATGTTCTTCGAGCAGGCGGGCACCTCGCTGACCCTGTTCACGGCGCGCAACATCGACCTCGACATCGGCGGCTGGGAGTTCCCTGCGGCCTGGGGGCAGTTCTTCAACCCGCTGTTCATCCTGCTCTTCGGCTCGGTGTTCACGCTGCTCTGGGTCAAGCTGGGGCGCCTCGGTCGTGACCCGTCGATCCCGACCAAGTTCGGACTGGCGCTGATCCAGCTCGGGCTCGGTTTCTACGTGCTGGTCTGGGCCGCCGCGGGCGTGCAGGACACCGGCCTCGTCTCGATCATCGTGCTGATCTTCTGCTACCTGCTGCACACGACCGGCGAGCTCTGCATCTCGCCGGTCGGCCTGTCGGCGGTGACGAAGCTCGCGCCGAAGCGGATGACCGGGATGGTCATGGGCGCGTGGTTCCTCAGCATCGCGGCGGCGCACAAGGTCGCAGCCATGATCGCCGGGGAAACCGGCGCGGCGGGCGGTGAGGGACTGAGCGCCGCCGAGACGCTGCCGATCTACACAGACGTGTTCTGGCAGATCACGCTGTTCGCCGTCGGCGCAGGCGTGCTGATCATCGTGCTCGGCAAGCTGTTCCTGCACCGCATGCTGCACGGCGTGAACTGAGGTCGGACGGAGGCCTCGGTTGCGACCGATCGAGGCCTTCGGGTCAGCCGACGCGGCCGCGACGACTCGGCTGCGCTCACCTCCAGCGTGCGCCCTGCGTCCCGGATGGGACGGGGGCGTGGCGAGAGCGCGCGAAGGACTCGAGGGGGCGGGTGACCGTCACTCCTCGTCCTTCTTGCCCTGCTCTTCCTTCTCCTTCGCGCACTTCTTGCAGTCGGGCGAGCAGGTCTCGCGGAGCTTCTTCAGCTCCTCCTCGGTCCGCTCCTTGCGCGGATCGAGGTGCTCGATGACCGCCATCCGCTCCTTGAAGCAGAACTCCTTGTAGGTGGGGCTCCGTTCGTTGTGGCACTTCGTGCAGGTCGTCACCACGCGCTCGTTGAGGATCTCGTCCGGAGAGATCGGCGTGGATTCCTTCCCCTGCGCTTCCTTGAAGCGGATCTTGAAGTGCTCTTCGCCCGGGCCGTGACAGGACTCGCACTGCACCCCGTCGGCCGCCTTGAACCCGCGCTTGATCAGGTCCTTGTCGACCCCGAACGCGGTCACGTGGCACTCGAGGCACTTGTCGCTCTTCTGCGGGTCCTCGATGCCCATCTCCTGGGCGATCTTCTTCGCCGCATCGCTGGCCAACGTGTCGAACGCCTTCGCGTGGGGGCCGGCGCTCCACTTCTCGTGGATCTCGCCTTTCTCCGGCTTGCTGTGGCAGTTCTTGCAGACCCGCTGCCCGACGTAGCGGTTTCCGTCGAGGTCTGAGCAGCCGGTCTCCGAGCGCAGCTCGACGAGGCGGGTGCCGTGCGTCGCGGTCTCGGGGTTCGAAGTCATGGCGGGCAGGATCAGGAGTCCTGCTCCGACGAACAGCGCGGAGAACGGGTTCATGGATCGGCTCTGCGTTCTTGGATGGGGCGCAGCGCGAGGCGGAGCGCCCGCCTCGCGAACCTGCAGCACCGGAAGTCCCCGATGAGCCGGTTGTTTCGGGCCGTTCCGAGGAATTCGCGCTCGGAGCGCCCGATCCGCCCCGTTCCGGCGCTCGTTCGCGCGGGTCTCCGCGAGAAAGTCTCGTGTGCGGGAAAACAACGGGACCGCGCAGGCGTCTGCCTCGCCGGACATGCTGTCATCCCTCGGAACCTTGGTCGGAACGGCCGCGCGCGGGTCGCGACGTTGGGGGGCACACGGGCCGTGGCTCGCGTTCCTCGCGGGGTGGTGGCTCGCTCTCCCGCGAGCGGCCTGCGGATGGCAGGAGCCGGGTTCTCCCGGAGCCGGCACGTCGATCGGGGGAACGATGGAGGAGGCGCGCTCTCCGATCACGGGTCGCTTGTCGATGCGCTACGTGGGGCGTTTCGCGGGCTCGTCGTCCGATCACAAGCTCTACACGACGCTCAGCGCGGACGTCGGGGATCCACAGAGTGACGATGCGACGTTCCACTTCATGGGCCGGCTCGTCGCCAACCTGGAGAGGGGGGATGCCGAGTTCGCGGACATCCTCGACACGTGGAACGGGGATGTCGTCGGGTTCCTCTACGACGCGTTCGTCGACCTGCACCGCCAGGAGGGGCTGAGGCGCGTGCGTCTGGGGCGGCAGTGGCTGGCGGACACTCCGGTCCAGGTCTTCCTCGACGGCATCCACGTCGAGTCGGAGCCCGCTCTGGGTCTCGATCTCGTGCTGGGCGCGTTCGGCGGCGCTTCCGCGCGCCTGTACGAATCGAGTCAGCAGGGCGACTGGGCCGCGGGGGCCTACGCAGAGGCGCGTCCCTGGGAGGGTTCCCGCGTCCGTCTGGACTACCTCTATCTCGAGGATCAGCCGCGGTTCGGCGCCGCGGAGAACGAGCTCGCGTCCGCTCGTATCTGGCAGGGCCTCGGGGCCGGTCTCCGCGCCGAGGCCGGCTACACGCGGCTGGATGACCAGGACCGTGACGTGGAAGGTCGACTGACGTACGCCGATCCCGAAGGCGCATGGCTCGCGCGGCTGTCGTTCTACCAGCTCCTGGAGACCCAGGGAGATCTCGTCAACGAGCTCGACCCCTACTACACCTCGGTGCTGGAGCTGTATCCCTACACGCAGATGGGCGCGTTGGTGTCGCGGGGCCTCGGCGAGCGGTTCGACCTCGACCTCGGCGTGGATGTGCGGCGCGTGCAGGACGACGACGATGTGGGGGACTTCAACCGCGACTACGAGCGGGGATACGCGAACCTACGCATCGAAGACGCGGTCTTCGACGGGCTGACGATCGCGCTGATGTCGGATGTCTGGCACGCGGATGGGCGCGACGTCCGGAGCTTCGGTTTCGATGCCAGCCGCCCGCTCTGGACCAACTGGACCGGATCCATCGGGTCGTACTACGCGCTCTACAAGTACGACATGTTCACCAACACCGAGCGGGACGACGTCAGGACCTACTACCTGCGCATCGGCCAACGGGTCGGGGAAGGACTCAGCTTCGACTTCGGATACGAACTCGAGAACAACGAGATCGACGACTTCCACACGCTGCGGTTGAGGGGTGTATGGCGATTCTGAAGGCAGGACCGGTCTCCCCCGGAATGCGGCTCCTTGCCGTCTTGTCCGCGGTCGGCATCACGAGCTGTGCCCTGGTCGGCGTGCTCGATGGGGGTGACGGACGCATGGCGTTCAGCCACCGCGTGCACGTCGAGGAAGGGCTCGACTGCAGCGACTGCCACGGGGGCATCGAGGACTCGGATGTTCCGGGCATGCCGACCGTGGCCGGATGCATGCTGTGCCATGACTCGATGGAGGATGAAGACACACCTCCCGAGAAGCGTTTGGCGACGCTGTTCGACGAAGGGGGGCGGTACATCGCGCGGAGCCTGTCACGGCTG
>JBEAPQ010000186.1:0-8828 GCA_041164325.1 Planctomycetota bacterium
GTCGACCTGGCATTCATCGGCGCGCCGACCTGTGAGCTGCTCACGGGCATCGCGCTGTCGATGCCGCTGACGGTGACGGGTTCGACGGAGGCGGTGGCGTTCGCCATCCCGAACGACCCGACGATGAACGGCGCCCACCTCTACTCGCAGGCGTTCACGTTCGCGACGGGCGTGAACCAGGGCGGCATCGTCCTGTCGAACGGCCTCGACCTGCTGTTCGGCCTCAACTGAGGTCGGAGTGAGCCCGGGGTCGCGAGGCCCCAGAGGCTGTGACCAAGTCAGGCTACAGCCTCTGAACTGCTTGCCCGGCGGCCGCTCCGCGGCCGCGGGACAGTGCGTGACGACAAGCCATCACACACTGTCAGGGCTCCGAGCACGCCCGCCGGGCTCCGTCCATCCGGGACGGAAGCCCAGGCACCCTGCGCCGACCTGCGGTGCGGGAAGGCGGACAAGGGGCTTGCCCTTCCCGAAGGCGAGGGGCATCTTTCCGCCCCCGATGGCGATCCGCCCCGAACCGAACCTGCTCCGCGCCGCGCTATCGAGCGCCGCGCTGGCTTCGCTAGCCAGCGTGCGGGGCACGGGTTCCGTGGCGCGGATCGGTCTCGAGCAGGCCGGTTGAACCGAGCCTGGACCTGCCCCGCCGCTGCGGGCGCGCAGGTCCTCGGTCGCGTGCGGACAGATGTCCGGCCCGGCAGGCGGCGACAGCGAGCCCGGAACGGCTCCCCGTCCCCTGTCCGTGGAACCACCGATGACCGAACCCTCTCCGAACCGCGATCGCCTGATCGTCTTCGACACGACGCTGCGCGACGGCGAGCAAGCGCCGGGCTGCAGCATGACCCTGGCCGAGAAGCTCCAGGTGTCGCGTGCGCTCGAACGGCTGGGCGTCGACGTGATCGAGGCCGGCTTCCCGGCCGCCTCGCCGGGTGACGCCGAGGCGGTGGCCGCGATCGCGCGCGCGGTCCGCTCGCCGGTCATCGCCGGACTGGCCCGCTGCAGGGAGCAGGACATCGACACGGTGGCTGCGTCTCTCGAAGTGGCCGCTCGGCCGCGGATCCACGTGTTCCTCGCGACGAGTCCGATCCACCGGCAGCACAAGCTCCGGATGTCGACCGCCGGGGTGCTCGCAGCGATCGGCCGCGGCGTCGCGCACGCGCGCCAGCGCTGTGCCGACATCGAGTTCTCGGCGGAGGATGCGGCGCGGACCGAGCCTGGATTCCTGGCCGAGGCGGTCGCCGCGGCCATCGAGGCCGGGGCCACGACGATCAACATTCCGGACACGGTCGGTCACGCCGAACCGGACGAATTCTTCGAGCGGATGGCGGCGCTGGTCGAGGCGAACGCGGCCCGTCCCGACGTCATCTTCAGCGCGCACTGCCACGACGACCTCGGGCTGGCGCTCGCCAACTCCCTGGCGGCCGTGCGTGCGGGGGCGCGGCAGGTCGAGTGCACGATCAACGGCCTTGGTGAGCGAGCCGGCAACTGCGCGCTCGAAGAGCTGGTGATGGCTGTGCGCCACCGCGCGGATCGATACGGGGTGCAGACGGGCGTCCGGGCCGAGCTCCTGTGCACGACGAGCCGCCTCGTCAGCGGCGTGACGGGTGTTGCGGTCCCGCCCAACAAGGCGGTCGTCGGCGCCAATGCGTTCGCACACGAGGCTGGCATCCACCAGCACGGGGTGCTCGCCGACGCCAGCACCTACGAGATCCTGCGCCCCGACGAGGTCGGCGCCGGGCGATCGGCGTTGGTCCTCGGCAAACACAGCGGGCGGCACGCGGTCCGGGCGCGGCTCGTCGAGCTGGGGCACCATCTCGATGACGAAGCGGTCGAGGCCGTCTTTGCCGGGTTCAAGGAGCTCGCCGACAGGAAGAAGCAGGTCGACGATAACGACCTCGAGGCGCTCGTGGTGGGCACGGCGCGCGCGGCAGGACCGTGGCAGCTCGTCGAGATGTCGGCGACCGCCGGGAGTGGCTCTGCGTCCCACGCGGCCGTGCGGGTGCGCGGCGAAGACGACGCCATCGTCGCAGAGGCAGCCGTCGGCGATGGCCCGATCGACGCGGCGTTCCGCGCGATCTCCCGCGCGGTCGGGCGCGAGGGCATCGAGTTCCGCGGGCTGGACATCCGCAGCCTGACGGTCGGCGAGGACGCACAGGGGCGCGTCGTCGTCACGTGCGCCGAGGGCGAGCGCATCGTGCGCGGGCACGGCTGCAGCACGAACGTCGTCGAGGCCGCGGCGCTCGCGATCGTCGACGCCGTCAACCGGATCGAGAACAGTGGGGGGCGTGGCACGGTCGCCACGTCCGCGCAGATCGAGGCAGTCCGATGAGCATCAATGCAACCGAGTGGATCTGGCACGACGGCAAGCTCGTGCCCTGGAACGACGCCCAAGTCCACGTGCTCGCGCACGGACTGCACTTCGGGTCGTCGGTGTTCGAAGGCATCCGCGTCTACGACACGCACCGCGGCCCCTGCTTCTTCCGGCTCCGCGAGCACATCGACCGGATGTTCGACTCGGCGCGGGTCTACCGCATGGACATCCCGTTCACGCGCGGGGAGATCGAGCGCGCCTGCCACGAGGTCGTGGCGCGCAACGGGCTCCGATCGGCCTACCTGCGGCCGATCGCCTACTTCGGATACGGCACGCTGGGGCTGGATGCGTCGGCCTGCCCGGTCGGCGTGTCGATTGCAGCCGTCGAATGGGGGCGCTACCTCGGCGCTGACGCGATCGAGAACGGCGTCGACGTCTGCGTGTCGTCCTGGGCGAGGCTCGCGCCGAACACCGTGCCGACGCTCGCCAAGGCGGGCGGCAACTACCTCTCCAGCCAGCTGATCACCGCCGAGGCCAAGCGTCACGGCTATGCCGAAGGGATCGGGCTCTGCACCGACGGCACGATCAGCGAGGGTGCGGGCGAGAACCTGTTCGTGCTGCACGGCGGCGTGGTGCGGACCCCAGGCGCTGCGGCCTCGATCCTGGTCGGCATCACGCGCGACAGCGTCAAGCAGATCTGCGCGGACCTCGGGTTCGAGGTCCGCGAGGAAAGCCTGCCGCGGGAGATCCTCTACGTGGCCGACGAGGTCTTCATGACCGGCACCGCGGCGGAGATCACGCCGGTGCGGTCGGTCGACCGGATCCCGGTCGGGACAGGCGGTCGCGGTGCGTGGACGAAGGCGATCCAGGAACGCTTCTTCGGTCTCTTCGACGGAAGCGTCGAGGACACGCACGGTTGGCTGCAGCCGGTGGAGGGCGCATGAGCACGGCACCGAGAACCCTGTTCGACAAGGTCTGGGACGGCCATGTCGTCGTGCCGGAGTGCGTCGAGCACCCTGCGGTCCTCTACGTCGACCTGCACCTCGTCCACGAAGTCACCTCGCCGCAGGCCTTCGCGATGCTCGCGGCGCGGGGGCTCAAGGTCCGTCGACCCGATCGGACGCTGGCGACGTTGGATCACAGCACGCCCACCTACGCCCCGGACGCGGAGGGGCGCTGGCCCGGCATCGATCCCGCTGCGGGCTCGCAGATCGAGGCCCTCCGTGCCCACTGCCGGACCCACGGAATCGATCTCTGTGACGTCGGCAGCGGGCGCCGGGGCATCGTCCACGTCGTCGGGCCCGAGCAGGGGCGGACCTGGCCGGGAGGCCTGATCGTCTGTGGCGACAGCCACACCAGCACGCACGGGGCCTTCGGGGCGCTGGCGTTCGGGATCGGCACGACCGAGGTCGGGCACGTGCTCGCGACGCAGTGCCTGCTGCAGCGGAAGCCGAAGACGCTGCTGGTCCGGGTGGACGGCGAGCTCGGCCCGGGTGTGACGGCCAAGGACCTCGCGCTCGCGGTCTGTGGCGCGCTCGGTGCCGGGGGCGGTGCAGGGTCCGTTCTCGAGTACCAGGGGGCTGCGGTCCGCGCGCTGTCGATGGAGGGTCGCATGACGCTCTGCAACATGGCGATCGAAGCCGGGGCGCGGGCCGGGATGGTCGCGCCGGACGATGTGACCTTCGACTGGCTGAGGGGGCGCCCAGGCGTTCCGCAGGGCACGGCGTTCGACGAGGCGGTCGTCGGGTGGCGAAGGCTGTTCACGGACGAGGGCGCCCGCTTCGACCGCGAGGTCGTCGTCGACGCGTCCGCGATCGCCCCGACGGTCACCTGGGGGACGGCCTCGGACATGACGATGCCGGTCGATGGCCCTGTCCCGGAGCCCAGTTCGGACACGGAATCCGCGGCGCTCGCCTACATGGAGCTGGCACCCGGGCAGCCGATCCGCGCGAAGTCGATCGACGTCGTCTTCATCGGGTCGTGCACGAACGGTCGGATCGAAGATCTCCGGGCCGCAGCGTCGGTGATCGAAGGACGCCGCGTCGCGCCCGGCGTGCGGATGCTCGTGGTGCCCGGCTCCGACCAGGTCCGTGCCCAGGCCGAGTCCGAGGGGCTCGATCGGGTCTTCGTCGCGGCGGGCGCCGAGTGGCGGGAACCCGGCTGCTCGATGTGCATCGCGATGAACGAGGACCGCGTGCCGGACGGAGGGTTCGCGGTCAGCACGAGCAACCGCAACTTCCGTGGGCGCCAGGGCCCGGGTTCCAGGACGTTCCTGGCGAGCCCCGAGACGGCGGCCGCCAGCGCGATCGAAGGCCACGTGGCCGATCCCCGTCCCTACCTCCAGGAGGTGTCCCGTGCCTGAGCCGTTCCGTTCGATCACGTCGCGCTTCGTCCTGGTCGACCGTGACCACGTCGACACCGACCAGATCATTCCCGCGCGCTTCCTGACCACGACGAGCCGCGACGGGCTCGGTGCCCACGCGTTCGCCGATTGGAGGGGGCGACCCGACTGCCCGCTCGACGCGCCGGGCGCCGAGGACGCCCGGATTCTCGTGGGCGGCGCGAACTTCGGCTGCGGCTCGTCGCGCGAGCACGCGGTGTGGGCGCTCGTGGACTTCGGGTTCCGTGCCGTGATCGCGCCGTCGTTCGGCGACATCTTCCGCCGCAACGCGGTCGAGAACGGGTTGCTCCCGGTCCAGGTCGCGGCCGACCAGATCGCTGCGATCCGTGCCCATCCGGATGCGGAGGTCACCGTCGATCTGGAGGCCTGCGAGGTCCGGATGGCCGGTCACCGGTCCGCATCGTTCCCCGCCGATGCCTTCGGGCGGCACTGCCTGTTGCACGGCGTCGACACGCTCGGCTTCCTGCTGGAGCGTGCGGCGGACATCGAGGCCTTCGAGGTCGCGCGCGGCGACGGGGGTGTGCGATGACGGCGACCAGGACTTCGACCCTGGCGGTCCTGCCCGGAGACGGGATCGGCCCCGAGGTCACGGCAGCCGCGGTGGCCGTGCTCGAGGTCGCGGCTTCGCGCTTCGGGTTCGGACTTCGCTTCGAAGAGGCTCTGCTCGGTGGAGCGGCCATCGATGCGTGCGGTGACCCGTTCCCCGCCGAGACCCGCGCGGTCTGCGAGGCGGCGGACGGGATCTTCCTGGGCGCGGTCGGCGGACCGCGCTGGGAGCAGGGCGGGCCGCGACCGGAGGCGGGGCTGCTCGGCATCCGCAAGGCGTTCGGCCTCTACGCCAATCTCCGTCCCGTTGCGCCGATCCTCGCGGTGGCGGAACACGCCTCGCCGATCCGCGCCGAGCGGCTGCAGGGCGTCGATGTGGTGTTCGTCCGCGAGCTCACGGGCGGGATCTACTTCGGCGAGAAGCGCCGGACGCCGCAGGGGGCCGTGGATACCTGCGCCTACACGGTGACCGAGATCGAGCGCGTCGTCACGCGCGCCGCGCACATCGCGATGGGGCGCAAGCGGCTCCTCACGTCGGTCGACAAGGCGAACGTGCTGGAGACGTCTCGGCTTTGGCGCGAGGTGACCGAGCGGGTCGTCCGCACGTCGTTCCCGGCGCTCCAGCTCGAACACGTCCTCGTCGATGCGATGGCGATGCACCTCCTGGCGCGGCCGGCGGACTTCGACGTGGTCGTCACCGAGAATCTGTTCGGCGATGTGCTCACGGACGAGGCTTCGATGTTGGCTGGGTCGATGGGACTCCTCCCCTCGGCTTCGCTCGGGGACGGGACCCTCGGCCTGTACGAGCCGATCCACGGATCGGCCCCAGACCTCGCGGGCCGTGGGGTGGCGAATCCGTGTGGGGCCATCCTGAGTGCGGCCCTGTTCGTCCGGCACACGCTCGGGCGCGAGGATGTGGCGTCTGCCATCGAGCGCGCGGTCTGCGAAGTCGTGACGTCGGGCCCGCGGACGCCGGATCTGGGAGGCAGAGCGTGCACGGCGGACGTGACGGCCGCCGTGGTTTCCGCGATCGAGGGCTCTCCCTCGTCAGCGCCCTGACGCCGCGTCGAGGAGTTGCCGGGTCAGCGTCGCGTTCGATTCTTCGAGCGCGACCACGGCATCCTCGCGTGTCCTGGACCCCGGGCCGCGGCGCTCACAGAGGACGGCGTAGACGATCGGGGTGGCGCCGGGCCGCATCAGGATGCCGGAACTGATCCGGGTCATCGGATCCGTATCGAGGGCGCCGGTCTTCGACAGGTGACGGACTCCGCCGTCGAGGACCTCCAGGAAGAGCTGGTCGCGGATCGCATCGATGGTCTGCGTGCCGATGCCCGGGACGTCCCCGGACGCGATGGCGCAGAGCACCCGCGTCAGGAATGCGGCGCTGACCTCGTTGTCACCGGTCACGTCCCGGGCCGCGAGCATGTAGCGCCGCACGGCGGCGCCCGGCCCGAAGCGTTCCGTGATCTTCTCGGTCAGCCCTGCGGGGCCGCCGAGGACGGCCGTCGTCACGTTGGCAGCCGCGTTGTAGGTCGCGTTGTCGACGCCGATGCCGTGGATCATCATCTGTGCGATGCGGCGGACGGACGCGCCACGCATGGCGGCGACGATCTGTGCGCGGGTCTCGGGCTCGAAGTGCACGAGGGCCGGGTGCGCCGGGTCCTCGAGGATCGCGTCGAGGCCGGGCAGCGGCCGGTCGAGCGCGCCCTCGAACGCGCCGAACAGTTCGACGAGGTAGGCGGTCTTGATCGAGCTCGCGGCCGCGCGGACCGACCCGGCGTCGCGGGTGAAGAGTGACTTGCCGTCCGGCGTGCCGATCCACGCGGACACGGTGAGGCCCTCGTCGCCGTGGGACGCGAGCGCACGCTCGACGATCGGAGCGAACGCGTCGTCCTCGTCCCGGGAGCGCCGCGGCTTCGCGGCGACATCCCAGGCACGGTGCCACGCGGCTCCCTCGAACCGGAGTCCAAGCTGGGCCAAGCGGTCGTCGAGGTCCGGCAGGTGGCCCGCGCCGTAGAAGACCGCGATCCGTCGGCCGCGCGGGCCGGCCGCGAACTCGCGCTCCAGGTCCTCGACGACGAATGCGTTGCGGTGCTCGAGGATCGCGCCGCGCATGCCGTCCATCGCCGGACGCGACAGGATCTCGTCGGCCTTGGCGAGGATCGGGCCGACACGGGCCTTCAGGCTTTCGCGGTAGGCCGGGTCGCGATCCCCGCCCGATGCCGCCATGCCGAGGACCATCTTGGCGAGTCCGGCGACGAGCGGGTTGTCCGTCGGGAGCGCGGCGCCGCGGCTCTGGAGTTCGGCGAGCACCTCGTCGATCGGCACGTCCGAGTTCCGCCAGAAGGGGCGGTCGTAGTCGACGCAGTCCTTCTGGAAGTCGAGCCCGAGTGCGCCCCGCAGCGACAGCTGCATCTGCATCATCGTGCCGAGGCGCGCGATGTCCTCTTCGCTGGCGGCGCCGCGACCGACTCCCTCGAACAGCACGAGGTCGCAGGAGTCGAGGAAGCGCTGGAGCTGCCCGAAGTAGGTGCGGTCCGCGATGTGCACGACGCCGACCAGGAAGACCGTCGTATCGGACTCGGCGTGGTGCCACCGTGCCGTGCCGGTCTCGAGCCCCTGCTCATCGCCCTCCCGGACCCAGCGGACGTAGGTGCTGGGACGATCGCCCGGCTCTTCCGCCGCCTCGATGCCGAGCGCGTCGGCCGGTGATCCCTCGGTCTCCACCGCACGGATCGCGGTCCAAGGCACGCGCACGGCGCCGACCTCGTCGTCGACGAACTCGACGGCGCTGCGGGTGTCCCGCGTGAGCACGCCGACCAGGGTCCTCGAGGACTTCAGCACGACGCGGTCCTGGGCGGTGCTCGTTCCTGCGACGGTGAGCAGCGTGAGCGCGAAGAGGAGGTTCGGGAAGGAGCTGCGCATGGTGGAGTCGGGGGCGAAGGATAGTCGGATCGCCCCTTCAGCCGGTGTGTTCCTCTGCCGACGCGCCGAAGCGCGCGCGCTCGTGCGCCGCCGTCGCGGCGCGCAACCTCTCCCAGCGGTCCGCGCGGATCGTGCCCGCGGCACGGGTCAGGAGTTCGCGCGGCGTCTCCTGCGGGGCGCGCCGCAGACCGGCGCTGTGCACCGCCTGCCGGTAGATCCGTCGAGCGGCGACCGGCTCGCGCCGCCTGCGGCGAACGAGCCAGGAAGCGAGACCCGCCAGGATCGCCAGGGCGCTGACGGTGAAGACCTGCTCTTGGGAGGTGGGGGCGGTCGACATGCCCGACGCCTCGGGGGTGGCGTCCGCGGTCTGCCATCGGCCCGCCGCCACATCGAGGACCTCGACCCAAGCGTGGGCGTCCCGCGCGCGCACGAGGAACCCCGGCAGCGAGGCATCCCACTCGTGGACGAGGAAGCCTGTCACGATGCGGCACGGCACACCGCGGAGCCGCAGCATCAGCGCGAGGGCCGTCGCGAAGTACTCGCAGTGCCCGCCGCCCTCGGCGTTCAGGAAGGCCGCGAAGTCGACGGCAGCCCCGGGCTCACCGGGTCGTGCATACGAGAATCCGGCCGCGAGGTGATCCCGGCAGCGCG
>JBEAPQ010000187.1:0-12132 GCA_041164325.1 Planctomycetota bacterium
GGAATCGCGTCGTCGCGCGCCGTGCCCGACAGCCGGCGGCGTGCGTGACGGGCGCTTCACGGTGCCTGGCCGTGACCCGGCGGGTGCCGTCAGCGCGGCGGGCCTGCGACCATCCGGGCCTCGTGCCCCAGCGTCGCCAACGTGTGCTTGGCCCGGGCTCGTGACGTGGGTGACGGCGCATGCGCCAGCACGCGATCGAGCAGGTGGTTCAGCGCGTGGCCACGCATCAGGTAGCGCGGCCCCCCGTCCGGTCCCGCACCGCGCTGGACCAGATGGAGGCGCGTGACGTTGGTCGTCGTCCACTCGCAGAGGGCGACCGGGTCGCCCGCCGCGTGGAGCGCGAGGATCATCGGCTCGGCGGCCGGCACGCGCAGCGAGAGGCGGAGCCCGCCGTCGAGCGGGATCTCGAGCTCTCCGTGCGCCCCCTCGGGCCGCAGGTGCGGGCGTCCGAACAGACGCGGCGCCATGTTCGCGAGGTTCTGGGCCAGGGCCTGGGTGTTGGGATCACCGGCCGCACGCTGCTGCGCGACCGCCGCGATCTCCTGGAGCGATCGCCCCAGGACGTCGCCCAGGAGCACGGCGCCCCGCGCGGGAAGAGGCTCTTCGGCCTCCTCGGGTCCGAGCAGCCGCTCGTAGACGATCGCCGTGCCGACGTCCGCCAGCTCGTAGAGCGAGCGCCCGTCGCCGAACGCGTGCAGGGTCCTGCCCACGAAGGCGCCGCCACGGTCGACGCGCCGCACCGCGCGGCCAGCGCGCCAGAGCAGAGCCGCTTCTCGGCCGTCCTCGACGCGCACCTCGCGCAGCGGGCGGCCCGAACCGTTCTGGACGAGGATGTCGACGTGGCTGCCGTCGAGCAGCACGAGCCGCAGGCCCGACGAGTGGGGCAGCGTCCGCGCGCCATCCCGCAGGTGGGCGATCCCCCGCGGATCGACGAGGACCTCACCGCCCGACGGGAAGTCCAGCTTGACCCCCTCGGCGAGCGCCCGGACGAGCACGCCTCCTCGGGTCACGAAGCGCCCGATCCCGTCGGTCGCGCCCGTCGCACCCGGGCGGATCGCGACGCCGCCGTTGCCGAGCCCCAGCCCCGCGAGCGCCACGCGACCGTCGCGGCAGAGGATGCCCGGCTGGACGGTCACGCGAGCCTGGGCCGCCACGCCACCCTGGGCGCCGAGCGGGGCCGCAGCCCACGCCAGAAGCAGGCAGGCCAGGACGCGGAGGACGGACATGCCGGTGTCATCGGCGTTTCGAGCCGCCGAGCCACAGCGGAAACCACGCCGTGTGGCAGCCCGACGCAGCCTCCGCCGGTCAGCGCGTCCGCGAGAGGTCCATCAGAAGGCCCAGACCCGCGCCGATGGCCGTGCCCCGGCTGCGGTGCCCCGACGCATCGCCGACCGCGGCCCCGACCGACGCGCCGAGGATCGTCGCCCACGGGAAGACCGACCGGCACCCGACGCGGACCACGCGGGGCTCGACGTAGACGGTGCGGACCGCAGCCGCCGGCTCGGAGCGGACGGGAGGCACATAGCGGCGCCGCTCGATCTCATGGTCGAGGAACAGCTGGGTCGCTGCCTCGTCCGTTGCCCGAGGCCGCGGGCGCTGGCGGTAGGCGTCCGCGGACGTTCCGCCGGGCACGGCCTCGCTCGACGATCCCCTGGGCTCGGGTTCCGACGCGCCGATCTGGGCATCCAGGAAGCGCTCGGTCGCCGCCTCGTCGGTCACTGACCGCCGTTCGAGCGGGGTCGCCACGACGGGCTCCGCGCGCGGCGGCGGCGCCTTGGCCCGCGGGACGGGCTGGGACACGCATCCGGCGCCGAGCGCAGCCAGGGCCAGCGACACCGCAGCGAACGCCCTCATTTCTCGGCGCTCCACAAGTAGAGGCGGTAGTCGCGCGCACTCGACGTCCGGGACGTCGCCTCGAACGCCCGGGTGCCGCCGCGCGGCAGCAGGAAGACCTGACGGTTGGTCTCGTCGCCACTCGGCGCGCCGGACTCGTCGAGGAACTGCACTTGGACCAGCAGCTGCAGATCTCGGCGGGCGACGTTGGTCAGTGGGACCACCACCTGGAGCTGGTTGCCCGCGGTGCGCCGCATGCGTGGCGTGCCGACCTCGACCTCGCCGCGCAGGTCGTCCGCGAAGACCTCACGCACCTCGCTCTGGAGCGATGTCACCCCGTCGGCAGGAAGCGGCGGAGCCGAGCAGCCGCTGCACCCCAGGAAAGGGGCCGCGAACAGCAGAACGGAAGACAGGGCACGGAGGATGTTCATCACGGATCGGTGCGTGCGGAGGGCGAGGTCGCGACGGCCGCGGGGAGTCCCCGCGCCGCCACCAGGGAGTCCCGTCCCTCGACGATGTCGACGAACAGGACCTTGGTCAGCCGCGGGACCGGAACCCCGGACGGGCCGAGGAATTCGATGCGAACTTCGTGCCGTCCCGGCGGAACCTCGGCCACCAGCGCGTGCACGTGCTTCGGCAAGGTGGCCCAGTGGCGCGTGTCGGCGCGCGAAGCGGTCAGGATCGACGCGAGGAGCAGCGCACCGCCGACGATCGCCTGACCGCGCAGGTCATCGCCGCCGCCATTGATCGCACTGTCCAGGAGAACGACCCCGGCGACGCCCGCGGCCTCCTTGAAGACGGCCTTGCCTTCTCGGATCCCCTCCATGACGCGCCCACCGCGCGTGCTGGCCTGGTAGTCGAGATCGGCCAAGAGGGTGGTCCGTCCGACGCTCTTGCCGTCGACGAAGACCTCGGAGCCGGTGATCTGCGACGGGCGCGGACGAATCTGGGCGAGGGAGCCGTGGAGTCCTGCGGCGACCTTCTCGGGGCCGAGCCCCGACTCGGTGATCACGATCAGGTTGCCGCGCGACGGGTCTTCGAGGAGCGGAGCCGTCGGGTGCCCGGCCGCACCGTGCGAGACCGCGAACTTCCTCGCCCGGCGCGCCTCCTCGAAGAGACCCTCGGCGTCGCCGCGCAGCCCCATCTCGAGCGATGCGCGCCCGGCGAGCCAGAACAGCAGCGCGAAGTCGACCTGCGCCTCTCCCTCGTCGCTCTCGGCGTCGGCGAGGATGCCGCGGCGGAACGCCGCGCGGGCGTTGTCCGGCTCCCCGCGCATCCAATGCAGGATGCCGCGGTACAGCGAGTTCATCGCCTTCTCGTGCGGATCACCCTTCCACGTCTTGGAGCTCTCGGAGCCGATCAGCGCACCCGCGACCTCACCGCTTCCGGTCGCCCAAGTCCCCATGACCCGGCCCGCGGTCTCGAAGTGGCGGCGAGCCGCATCCTCCTCGCCTGCGTAGAGCTCGCAGAGCGCGAGCCCGTTCAGGAACAGCGCGCCGGAGTTGGGGTCGCCCTCCTTCAGCTGCTCGTCGAAGTAGGCGCGCACCGGCGCCATGTCACCGGCCTGGTACGCGTCGAGCGGAACGGGCGGGACGTGGGCTGCGCAGGCCGACAGCAGCCCGAGGACCAGCGCCGCTCCGACCCGCACGCAGCGGGAACCAGCTCCTTCGTGGGGCGCCAACGTGGGTCAGCGCGAAATGACCGACTTCTCGGACAGGAACTTGGCCTGGTAGCTGTTGGTCCAGCGGAGCTCGGAGGTCTCCAGGTCGGTCAGCTCGAACGTGACGACGTAGTAGACCGACTTCAGGTCACGCGACTGCTGGACGCGCTCCTTGATCGTGCCCTTGAGCACGTAGTCCGAACCGAGCACGCTGCCGGCGCGGTTCGGGTTGGCGTCGACGGCCGCCGCGCGCTTGGCGGCACGCTCCGCACGCACCGCCTCGAGGCCCTCCTTGCTCCGATCGAGGATGGCGACCTGACCCCCGAGGCTCTGGAACAGCTGGGTCCGCAGCTCGGTCAGGATCAGCTCCTTGTCGATCGTGTCGCTCGAGTCGTTGCGGAGCTCGGTGATGTGGAAGCGGATGCGCTCCCCCTGGTCGGACGAGCGCAGGACGCCGAACGAGACGATGTCCCGTGCCATCTGGTCGGCCATCGTGCGGATGTCCTGGCTCTGCAGGACCGCGCCACCGACCGGGTCGTTGGCGTCCGGATCGATCCGCTCGTCGACGGTGCCGCAGGACGCAGCGAGACCGAGGAGCAGCAAGGGCAGGACACGGATGTAGCGCATGGGGGACATTCCTGGGGTCGAGGACGGAGTCATCGGAGGGCGCGGCGGCTGCCGCGGTGGCTTCCTGGGTGGCCGCAGGCCTGCTAGAACGGTCAGCGGTCGGACGGGCCTTTTTGAGGCTTGGGACCCACGAACGCAAACCGGCAGAGCACACTCCGCATGGCCGGTTTCGCCCGGGGGGACGGACCGAACCGACCGGCCCGCTCTCCGCTGGGGAGCAAATGCGGGGCCAAGCCCCGGAATCACGAGCCGCCATCGCCGATGCCCGAAACCCTGTCGCTGGGATCCCGTCTGGTCCACGCCGTCTCCGCCGTGGTCCTCGGCAAGCCGGAGGCCGTCGAGCTCACGATCACCGGGCTCCTCGCCGGGGGACACGTGCTGATCGAGGACCGCCCCGGCGTCGGCAAGACGCTGCTGGCCCGCTCGATCGCCCGGGCGCTCGACCTCCCCTACCAGCGCCTGCAGTGCACGGCGGACCTGCTGCCGTCCGACGTGCTCGGCTCCCAGGTCTACGTCCGCGACTCCGGCGAGCTTCGCTTCCAGCCCGGCCCCGTGTTCACGTCGGTCCTCGTCGCCGACGAACTCAACCGCACGCCGCCGCGCACGCAGTCGGCGCTGCTCGAGTGCATGGCCGAGGGGGCGGTGACCGTCGACCGGACGACGCACCCGCTGCCCGACCCGTTCTTCGTCGTCGCGACGCAGAACCCGTCGTCGAGTGCTGGCACCTACCCCCTGCCGGACAGCCAGCTCGACCGCTTCTTGATCCGCATCACGCTCGGCTATCCCGACCTCGCAGAGGAGTGCTCGATCGTCGCGCGTGAGGATGGGCACCGCGCCCTCGACGGCATGACGGCCGTCGCCGACGCGAAGGACCTGCTCGCCGCACGAGATGCGATCCAGGCGGTCCGCCTCCAGGACGACGTGCTCCGTTACCTGGTCGAACTCTGCCGCCGGACGCGCGAGTCGGCCGATGTCGAGGTCGGAGTCAGCCCGCGGGGCGCGCAGGCCCTGCACCGGGCCTGCCGCGCCCGCGCCGCGCTGCGCGGTCGGGACTTCGTGATCCCCGAAGACGTCCAGCAGCTCGCGCTGCCGGTGCTCGCCCACCGGATGGCCGTGCCGCGAGGCGCCGTCGATGCGGCGGCCGCCGTGCTCAGCGAACTCCTCCATGCCGTAGGAGCACCCGACTGAGCGCTCCCGCGGTCGAGGCCGACGACGCGCCGGATCGGGTGGGATCGCTGACCGAGGCGGGCGCCGGAGAGCGGGCGGCGCCCGGGACGCGGACGCGGCTCGAACTGATGCCGCGCGGGCGCGTCGTGCTGGTCCTGCTGCACCTCGCGCTCGCCGCTGCGTGGCTCGGTGACGACGACCATGCCCGGATCGCGGCGAGCCTGCTCGCCACCCCACTCCTCGTCGACCTGTGGACCAAGCTCCGCCACCGACCCGATCCGTCCCTGCGGATCGGGGCCCGCCGCACGATCGCGCGGGCGCCCTACCTCGAGCCCGTCGCCGTGCAGACCGGACGGAGTGCGCTCCATGCGCTTCGCTTCCGCGAACCGCAGACCCACGTCCGGGACGCGGGCGGCATGCACATTCCGTTCTTGCCCGCCGGCACGCGCCATGAACTCCGGAGCGCCGCGCGGAGCCCGCGACGCGGCGTCGTGCACGAACGCAACTTCACCGGCGAGACGGTATGGCCGCTCGGCATGTTCCGCTGGCGGATCGAGGTCACGGTCGACGCCCGCCTGCTGACCGAACCCGCGCGCGCACCGCTGCCACCGTCGATCCTCTCCGCGCTCGCGGCGACGGATGCGGAAGCGCGTGCAGGTCGACGGGATGGCCAGGACGAGTTCCACGCGCTGCGCGAGTACCGCGACGGAGAGGACGCACGGCTCGTCCACGCGCGTCGCTCGGCCGCGTGCGGTGAGCCCGTCCGCCGGGTCCTGCGCGGCAGCCCCGCGCCGCGCTGCGCCATCGTCGTCGACCTGCGACGCCCGCCCGGCATGCCACCCTCCTTCGGACGGCACGGACTGGAGCAGGAATTGTCCCGGGCCGCAGCTCTCGCCGACGCGGTCGAAGCCCGCGGGCTCGCCCTGGTCGGCTATGTGATCGAAGAAACCGGCACCACTCGCACCGAGTCGGCCGCGGGTGTCCCGCCCACCGCGTTCCTCGATGCGCTGGCCGTCGCGCGCTCAGCCAGCTTCCGCATCCTCGACGACGATGAGCTCGCCGGGTTCGACGACGTCGACACGTGTTTCTGGCTCGCCGCCGGGGGCCACGTGGACCCCAAGAAGCGACGGGAACCGCGCCTCCACTTCCTGGAGAGCGAGGCGTCATGAAGCCCGACGCGCCGTCGACATCCGGTCGCCGCATCGGCCTCACGGGCTGCGCGCTCGCGGCGATGGCCTCGCTCCCGCACGGCGTGATCCCGTCGCCGTGGCTCGCTGCGTTCGCAGGGCCAGCGATCGTCGCGGGACGGGTGAAGCGGCTGCAGGGACCTGGTCTCGAGCCCTTCGCGATCTTCGCGGCAGTCCAGGCCGCCACGCTATTCGCTGCCTACACCGCGGCAGGGCCGCTGCCGCGGCCTTGGTCGATCGGCGCGTCGCTGATCCCACTGCTCGCGTTCTCGGTCGCGCGGGCGGAGTCGCTCGACGTGCTGCGCGGCGTGTTCCTCGCGCTCTGCCTGCTGCTGGTCGGCACGTCCCTCGGCGGCATCTCCCCTTGGGCGATTCTCGTCTTCGTCGTCTGTTCGGCTTGGACACTGCTCCATGACGTGCACGTCGGCGCAGCCGAGGACCGAGCCTCGGCACGGGCACCCCAGCCGACGCGCGGCCGGGCCCTCGCGTCCACGGTGCCGCTGGTGCTGGGCTGCGTCTCGACCTTCGTGGTCGTGCTGTCCGTCCTGCGGAGCGTGCCGGGAGGCGACGAATCCCGCAGCAGCGCGACCGCTCCCGGCGAGACGGCCGCGGTGGGCCCTGGGTCGGACTTCGACTTCGGCAACCCGGCAGGGTCCCTGCTCACGCTGCGCTCGGACCGCATCGTCCGCGTGCGCAACATCGGCCCGGGCCCGGTCGAGGACGGGCTCTACCTGCGCTGCGCGGCGTTCGACGTCGCAGGGCTCGACCGCTGGGGCACGCGACCCGCACGTTTCCGCACGCTGCCCGGCGGTGGCCGGCCGGTCCCGGTCGGCTTCGACCGTCCCGGCCGCGACGCGCAGACGATCGAGATCGAGATCCTGCAGACGGACCCGGGCCTGGTCTACGTGCCGGCCGGAACGTTCGAGCTCAGTGCGCCCGCACCTGTGGCGGCGGACCTCACCGGCGGCGTCTTCCGATTCCCGAACACACAGCCGCCTGCCGCGCCGTGGTCCTACGCGGCGGCGTATCGATCCACCGCGTTCGACTCGTTGGCGAACGAACTGCCCGACGAACGCCTCGTCGGCATGACCGAGCTCCTGGACGAGCTGCGTCCGCACGTCGGGATGTTCGAGCGATTGATGGCGACGCCGCGCGCACGCCGGGCCGTCGACCCGGTCGCACTCGCCGAGGCGATCGCCGCCAGCCTGCACGAGCGCTGTGCCTACGCGCTGCGCGAACCGACGGGGCCCCATGCGCACTCGGTGCTGAACTTCCTCGAAGGGAGCCGAGAGGGCTACTGCATGCACTTCGCGTCCGTCACCGCGATCTGCCTCCGCCTCGCCGGAGTGCCGGCACGGATCGGTGCGGGGCTCTACGGCGGCGACCCGGACGAGGAGTCGCCGGGTGCGCAGCTGTTCGGGTCCCAGCACGCCCATGCGTGGGTCGAGGTCCCGTATCCGGGACGCGGCTGGGTCGTGTTCGATCCGACTCCGCCGGCCGCACTCGAGAACCTGCGTTGGATCGACTTCAGCTCGGAAGGTGACGCAGCGGCCGCAGAGACCCAAGGCGGCGGGGAACCGATCCGCTGGTCCGACTTCCGGCTCCCGGACCTGGGACCGTTCGCGCTGCTCTTGCTCGCGCTGCCCTTCGTCCCCTGGATCCTCGGCGGCCGACGCAGGACGCGAGGCTCGCAGACGCAGCGGGTGGCCGCAGGAGCCGAGACTGCACGGGCCTTCCTCGACGCGCTGCTGCGCGAACTCGCGAAGTGCGGGCACCCACGGTTCGGCCAGGAACCGCTCGAGGCCTACGCCGATCGGCTCGGCACACGAGGCCTCGATCCAGCACCGATCGCCGGCGCGTTCCGGGCCTACCACGAGGTGCGTTTCGGAGGCCTGCCGTTCGACGAGAGCCGGCGCAGAGCCCTGCGCGACGCGCGGCCACACGACGACTGATCGCGAGCGCTCGCCGACGGCGGGGAACCGTCAGTCCGCGGCGAGGACCTGGATCGCGAGGCGTGCCGTCGAGATCGCGTCCACCCCCATCACGACGGGGCTCAGCGTGACGAAGCGCGCCAGCACGACCTGATAGGGCAGCGTGTCGTCGCGGAACGGGCAGCGCGTGAAGTCGATCCGATAGGCCTCGACCTCGAGGTCGTAGTCCCCGGGCACCAGAACGTCCGGCACGTCGTCCCCAGCGGGCAGCGGGCGGATACGCACGCTGGTCGACGTCTGCGGAACGACGCAGGTCCAAGTGCGCTCGACCGCAGCGCCGCGCGAGCGCAGCGTGACGACCCCGAAGAGCGCATCCGCCGGAAGAGCCAACTCGACCGTGAAGCCGGAGTCCTCGACCGTCGCACCCGGTGCGGGCGAAGCCACCTGTGGAACCGCGAGCAGCCCGCGGCTCTCGACCTGTTGTGCGGCGATGCGCGCATAGACCTGCTGGCCGACCTCGAGATCGCCGTCCCGACCCGTGCCGCGGAACAGCACGAGATGCGCCTCCGCCTGCGGCAGTCGGTCGAGCGCAGGAAGATCGATCCGCAGCCCATCACTTCCGTCGGGGCTCGTCGCCAGTCCGCGCGCCGCGTCGACGAGGTCGACGCCGCCGTTGGCCTCGACGGCGACATCCGCCAGGAATCCGACCTGCTGGATCCGCGGGTCCCGCCCGTCGGTCGCCCCCTGCACGGTGTAGGCCTGCCGCGACGTCGTCAGGGCCAACCCCGTGATCGGAGCGCGTGAGCCCGCGGCCGGGCGGAGCCCGAGCTCGTAGCCAAGCCCCGTCAGCTGGAGCCCGCCTCCCACCGTCTCGGTCGTCGTCGCGACGAGCTGACCACCCGCGGCCGGGAGACCCAGCTCGAACCGCTGTCCACCGTCACGCGACGGCTCGAGCAGGACCGGCGCACGCGCCTCGATCTCCTCGCCAGCACGCGCCGCATCGAACCAGATCCCCGTCTCGAGACGGGGTGTCGCGACGACGCGGAGCCCAGGACC
Organism: Planctomycetota bacterium; assembly: GCA_041164325.1. GTDB lineage: Bacteria > Planctomycetota > UBA1135 > UBA1135 > UBA2386 > JAQCBR01. Next base: position 9,462 of record JBEAPQ010000187.1, read on the forward strand.
ACTGCCTGCCAGCACGCCCTCGACGATGCCGAACGGATCGTAGGCACCGAGCCGCGGGCGACTCGCGCGGCGGATGGGCGCCTCCAGCCGTCCGACGTCGAATTCCTGGCACAAGAACGCCGACACGACGGTCCGTCCGTCCTCCTCCGTCTCCGACGCAAGCACGACCTCGGCGCTGCGGATGTCGTAGCGCTCCAAGCGGTCGTCGCGGATCGTCCCGACCTCCGAGTCGCCGCCCCCGGAGTTGCGGAACACCTTGGTACCGGCCACGAGGCCGCGACGGAGCGGGTCGACCGCCCAGACCTGCGGGGCCCCACCGGGACGCCACGGCTGCTCGTCGTAGAACAGCTGGAGGTCGCGGTTGCGGCGCCGGCCGAGGGACAGGAGGCCTTCGGCCACGCGGACGCGGTCCTGCCGGACCGGGTCCGGCCGCCCCACGAGGAAGGACAGGAACCCCTCCTCGACGCGCGGCACGTCGAAGCGTGCGTCGTCGTCCGAGACGGCGATGTCCCCCGATCCGGTCTCGGTCGTGCCGAGTCCGAACCACGTGCCGGGCAGCGCAGCGCCGCGCTGGATCAGCTGGAACCGCGTGTCGATGCCGTAGTTCAGCGTCGGGCTGGTCCGCTCGAAGTCCTGCTTGTCCTCGCCCACCGCGAGCGGGACCTCGACTTCGTCGGTGACCGGCACGTGGCGGCCGCCGCCCGCGAGCTGGACGCGCGCGGCGCGCGGCTGGCCTGCTCCATCGACGACAGGGATGCCCGAGAGCGCGAATCGCCCGCTCCCATCCGTGGACGTCACCGCCTGCCCGATCCGCACGCGCAGATCGGCGAGCGCCGTCGGGCGGAGTTCACGTTCGACGAAACCGGCGAGCGAAGCCCGGTCGGCGGGAGCCGGCGAGAACGCAGCCGCGTAGAGCCCGCCCGCGAGCAGCCTGCCGTCCGCGCGCAGGCCGGTCGGCCCGGCGATCGCCTGACCGATGTCCGTCCAGAGCCCGGTCACCGTGTCGAGGTAGAAGAGCTGCGCACGCGCTCCGTCCGGCAGCGCGAGGTCGTTCGGCAGCAGCAGATCCGCGCCCGGCGTCAGCGAGACGCCGGACGGGATGTCGACGAAGATCCCGCGGCTGGCCATCGGCACGAGCCCGCCGACGAGCGGGAGCGGCGGGATGTGATCGTCCCGCAGCTTGCCGGTCCGCATCACGAACGGCGCGAGCGCGCCCGAGACCTCGACCCCGGGCGGGATCTCGATCACCGCGCCGGAGGTCACGCTGTCGTCGAGCACCTGCGCCGAGGCGACCACGCCGGGCACGACCGCCAGCCCCGCACTCGGCGCAATGTCCGGCAGGTGGACGACGTACGACAGCCACTCGGCACGGAACGGATCGGTTCGCAGAGTCAGACCGACCAGACGGTCTCCGTCACTCGCGGACGCGGCGTCCGCGGCGATGCGGAGCACGGCGTTCTCGGCCGCCGTCACCAGCAGGTCGCAGGTCCCGTCACCGACAGTCACGGCGGATGCACTGGCCGCAAGCGTGACCCGTGCGGAGGACACGCCGCGCCCCACATCGTCCTGCACCGTCAGTCGATAGCTCGCTCCTGGCAGCGGCTCGATCCGCGGGCCGATGTCGCTCCCGTCTCCGGTGCAGGCGGCGAGTGCGACCAGGGGCAGTCCGAGCAGTTTTCTTGTCATCGGGTCAGTCGCAGATCGAGGACGGCGCGCAGCGCATGCGCGTGGCGTTCGGCCTCTGCCTCCGCCGCTTCGAATCGCTCGACGAGCTCCAGGGCCTGAGCTTCGTCACGGAACAGGGTGGCGTTCGACCGCGCCAGCAGCGCCGCAGAATGCGCCGCCGCGCGGAGAAGTTCTACCGCCACCGCGCAGTCCCCGGCCACGGCGGCCGGAATGGACGGCGCCGCAGGGACCGCCGCGGCGAGCACGCGCCCCACCTGCTCGACCAGCTCCTCGAGGACCGCCGAAGCCCCGGGCAGGGCCCGGGCGAGCGCCTCGGCACGAGCGTCCCGGGCCGCCTCGTCGCCCTGCACCATCGCCAGCGCCGCTGCGACCGGGGCGAAGCAGGCCCCATCGCGCCGCGGCATGGCGGCGAAGGCGTCGATCGACTTCTCGGCGGCGCGAAGGGCCGCCGTCACCGTGTCCGCTGCCCCTGGAGCCACGTAGCGCAGGCTCATCGTCAGGAGCGCAGCCCCCTGGGCCGCCGTCACCGCCACCGCGGCGCCCGCCGCAGGATCGGATTTGCGCGCCGCCAATCCGTGCAGGTCGAGCTGCATGCCGCGCATCGTGCCCGGTCCCGCACCTCCCGCCAACCACGAGCGGCCCGGGCCGCCGCGCCCGGGTCAGGAACCGCTGTTCCGGTAGGCGCCGTGGCAGTTCGCGCACAGCTTCTTGAGCACGGCGACTTCCTGCTTGGCCACGTCGCTCCCGGCCTGGTCACCCTGCTCGAACGAACGGAGCGCCTCGGCGAGACGCTTGGAGGCGGCCAGCGACTCATCGAGCCAGCCCCGGAACTCGTCCGCCGCCGAGCGACACTCGTCCATGCCGACCGACTGCTCGTAGATGTCGACCATCTTCGCGGCTTCGTTCCGGGCGCTCGCATCCGGGTGGCTCGGGTCAGGAGCCCACTCCCGCTTGCTCAGCGCCTCGACGGTGTCCCACGAACGCG
>JBEAPQ010000188.1:0-2728 GCA_041164325.1 Planctomycetota bacterium
AGCAGAAGCCTGCCGTCGAAGCCCGGAATCGGCGTCGGGTTGGCGAACCCGAACGGCGCACCGCCCAGCACGAAGAACGGGCGGAACGCCTTGCTCGGCCCCGCATCGACGCGGAACGCCAGCCCGTAGCCTGCGGCGCGGTCCGGGTAGAGGCCGGGTCGGCCGAAGACCTTGGCGCCCGCCGACGAGGTCACAGCGCCCGCCATCATGGTCACGCCGTCCGTCAGCAGGTGCATCGCCAGTGAGGCCTCGAGCGGCACGAGGCCCACATTGGGCTCGACCGAGAACGAGACGCGGGGTGCGTTCGGCTTGGCCGGAGCGGCCGACGCCGGATTGCCCAGGATCGACACGTAGTCCGTGGCGGAAAGGGCCGCAGGCACGCGGACTCCGTAGTGGAACGTCTGGTCCAGCGGCAGCCCGTCGAACGGCGTCGAGAGGGCAGCACTGATCGTGTAGGCATCGACCGAGGGTTCTCCGGGCGGGAGTCGGAAGGTGACCGCGAAGACGTCCGCGCTCGTCGCCGCCTGCCGGATGACGAACGACAGCTGCGGCGCGGTCGTGCCGTTCTCGTCCTGGACCTCGAACCGGAAGCCGCGCATCCGCCCCAGGACGCCACCAGGCGTCTGTGTCTGGCAGGCTCCGCGGATCGCCGCGCCGTCGACCTGGGTCAGCAGGGTGTTCGAGACCTGCGTCGACGTCCGGATCGCGACGCGCTCCGTCGCCCGGGGGAACAGGCTGAATTCCGACGACTGGGCGGCGAGTGGGCTGGCGAGAGCTGCCAGGATGAGCAGGGGGGCGCGCATGGTGGGTTCGGGCGGGGTTCGCGCTGGAGTCCGAGCTGGTCGTATCCAGGGTCCGTCTAAACCCTAACGCACCCGGACAGGCCTGCCAGGGCCCCCGTCTCGGGTCGGCACGTCTCCCGGCGCTTGGTGCGCCTGATCAGGGCCGCGTCCGCCCGTCGTCGGGCGTGTGCGCTCAGGCCTCGGCAGCGTTGCCCGCCAAGTAGCGGACCAGCCCATGCCACTGGGCGTGCAGGTCGTGCTCGTCGACCCCGACCGGGCTCTTGAAGAAGCACGCAAGGTGCTTCAAAGCCCCGCTCTCACCCCGCCTCTTGGCGAGGTCCGCCAGGCGTATCAAGTCGAGAACGAGCGGTGCGGCGAGGATCGAATCGCATCCCTGCCACGTGAACTGGAGCGACATCCGGTAGCCGAGGAAGCCCTCGAAGTGGATGAAGTCCCACGCCGTCTTGAGGTCCCCGAGCGACGGGACGTAGTCGATCGCGACCTTCGAGTGCAGCGGATAGCCGAGGATCTCGGCGAGCAGGCGGTCCTTCGATTCGACCTTCGACGCCTTGTTCTCGGGCTCGGCGAGGACGACGCCATCGCGGTCGCCGAGCATGTTGTAGCCCTGCCAGCTCAGCACCTTGAGGTTGCGATACTTGAACATCGGCGCGAGCGCCGACTTCACGAGCGTCTCCCCGGTCTTGCCGTCGGCCCCGGCGTAGGGTGCACTGTTGCGCTCGAAGAGCGTGCGGATCGCCGGGATCAGAGCCCCGTTGGCCGGCGTGAAGTGCACGAACGGTAGTCCGAGGCTTGCCGCCGCATAGGCGTAAAGCGTCGAAGGCCGGACGGAGCTCCGTTGGTCGCGGTCGATCGCACGCTCGAGCGCGTCCAGGTCGAGGTGCGTCTTCGTCAGGCGCAGCGCAGGCTCGGTCGATACGAGGTTGACGCAGACAACGCGGTCGAGGCGATTCCGCTTCTGGAACTGCCGGATGTCTGCGATCAGTCGGTCAGCCTGCTGGCGCAGCGTCTCGCGGGCTTCTCCGGCGCCGCGGCCCTCGCCGGCGAGGCGGGTGATCGTCTTGCCCGCGTTGGCCAGCGACCCGGGCCGGAGCTGGCGCCCAAACGCGCGGAGGTCCGGGCTGATGACGTCGAGGACAGGGCGCGGGATCGTCCCGTTCTGCGCGTGGATCTCGCGGGCCGCGTCGAGCGGCGTGCCCGGTCGGATCTCGTGTCCGCCGAACACCAGGTCGGCGACTGCCGGGAGCTCGACGCCCTCGCACAGCGCGGTTTCGGTCAGGAGTCCCTGCGTCCCGGTCAGGCCGTGCGCGAGCGCGCGGGCCCCGCAGACGACCGTCGTTGCCAAGCCGCCCAGACCGCCGAACAGCCAGACGCCCAGTCGGTCAGTCGGGGGGGGCTTGGGCTTCGCTCGCTTGGTTGCCAAGTGGTCTCGGGAAGCGCTGGGAAGTCGGGATGCAGGACGCGGTCAGCCGCGGACGCGGACGGCCTGACAGGACCACGCGGCCCCGGCCCCGAAGCCGACGAGGATCACCAGCTGGCCCGGTTTGAAGCCGCCTGCCTCGTAGATGCCCGTCATCGCGATCGGGATCGAAGCCGCGGTCGTGTTGCCCTTGTCGCCGATGTCGATGACGACCTTCTCGGGCGCGAGGCCGAGGTTCTCGCCGACCGCCTCGATGATCCGGGCGTTCGCCTGGTGGGGGATCAGCCAGTCGATGTCCGAGGTTTGGAGCCCGAGCGCCTCGACGGCCTGCCGGGTCGATTGGGACATCTGTCGGACCGCGGTCTTGAAGACTTCACGGCCTCGCAGCGTGACGAAGTGACGCCGGTCCCTCAGCGTCGACTCGGACGCGGGCTCACGGGCCCCGCCGCCGGGGATCTCGATCATCTCGGCGAGCGAGCCGTCGGCGCCGTTGTCGGTATAGAGGACG
>JBEAPQ010000189.1:0-9919 GCA_041164325.1 Planctomycetota bacterium
CGCAGGCCGGGAAAGCCTGGTTCGCCGCTGAACCACGAGACCCTGGGTCCCGTTCGCGCGCGACCCGAGTCCGTCACGACAGGAAGACCCGACATGCGAACCAGACTCCTCCGCGTCCTCGCAACCGTTCTGCTGGCGAGCACCGCCGCCCGGATGGTGCCCGCCCAGGAAACCAGGATCACGTCCAACGAGCGGTTCGTGTTCGTGGTTCGCGGCGACGAACTGCTCCAGTTCGACGCGACGACGCTCGCACTCGTGAACCGCACGCGACTTCCCGCGCCCGCGGCGCAGAAGGCGGAAACCCAGCCCGCGCCCGCGATCGCGAAGGCGACCGTGCAGGCCGAGGCCAAGGCGATCCCACCGAAGGCCGTGATCCAGGCCGTCGAGCGCGGTCTCCAGTGGATTGCGTCCAGCCAGGCGGAGGACGGTCGATGGGACGCGGATTCGGCGAACTCATCCGGCGGGGCCGTCCACGACGTCGGCGTGACCGGCCTCGCGCTCCTCGCGCTCCTGGGCCAGGGCAACACGCCGAAGAGCGGCCCGCACGCAGAGACGGTCGCCAAGGGCCTCGCCTGGCTGATGGGACAACAAGACCCCGAAACAGGGCTCGTCGGCACCACATCCAGCCAGACGTTCATCTACGACCACGCGATCGCGACGTTCGTTCTCGTCGAGGCCTACGGACTCTCGCAGGACGAGACCCGCAAGCCCGCGGCCCAGGCGGCGATCAACTACCTCGAACGACACCGCAATCCCTACCAGGTCTGGCGCTACCAGCCGCGGGACGGCGACAACGACACTTCGGTCACCGGCTGGTGCGTGATGGGCTACCGCGCGGGGCTCGACTTCGGCCTCGACGTCAACAAGCAGGCGCTCGAGCTCGCCAAGGCCTGGCTCGACCAGATGACCGATCCCGAGACCGGCCGCACCGGCTACACGCGCCGCGGCAGCATGAGCTCGCGCATCGCCGGCGACCACGCGACGCGCTTCCCGCAGGACGCCAACGAGGCGATGACCGGCTCCGGCCTGTTCTCGCGCTTCCTGCTCGGACAGACGCCCGACAAGGCGCCGATCCTCGCGACGCAGGCCGATCTGATCGCCCAGAAGCCGCCTGCGTGGGAGAAGAGCCGCATCGACGAGTACGCCTGGTACGTCAGCACCTACGCCCTCTACCAGTTCGGCGGCACGCCCTGGAAGACGTGGCGCCGCCACCTCGAAGCCGCGCTCGTCCCCAACCAGGTCCAGGAGGGCGATCTCGCCGGATCCTGGGACCCCATCGGCGTGTGGGGCGAAGAGGGCGGCCGCGTCTTCGCGACCTCCCTCCACTGCCTCTCCCTGCTCGCTGTCCAGCGCTACGCGCGGATGGTGAAGTAGGAGAGCGGTCAGTTCGTCGCCGGAGGCAGCACCTCTCCCGGCCCCCGGAACAGGTGCGCCGCAGACTGCACCGCGTCCTCGCCGCCGATGCCGACGATCACGTCGCCGGGCTCGAGCACCGTGTCGGGCCCGACGTTCAGGATCGTCTCGTCGCCGCGGCGCACGGAGACGATCGACAGGCCCGTGGTGCGGCGGACCTCGGACTCGCCGAGCGGGCGAGCGGCGAGACGGGCTCCGGGTTCGACGCGGAAGGTCGCCACGCGGAGCCCGGGGACGTATTGGGACAGGCGGGCGGTCGTGCCGCCTTGGCGTGGGGCCACCTTGCGGATCGCGTAGGCGGCGCTGCGGAGGTCCTGGACGTGGGCCTCGACCTCACTGTCCGGCAGCAGGAAGTGCCGCAGCGTCCGGGCGACGATCTCGACGCCGGTCTCGAGCTCCTGCGGGACGATCTCGTCGGCACCCGCACGCTCGAGGCCGGGCACCTCGGCGAGGTAGCTCGCGCGACTCAGGATGTGGATCTTGGGCGCGAGGTGTCGCGCCGCTTCGACGACCTTGCGGTTGGCGGTCGGATCGTTGGTCGCCACGACGAGCATCCGGGCGCGCGGCAGGCCAACGGCTTCGAGCACGCTGCGACGGCCCGCGTCCCCGCGGATGATCGGCAGGCCGTTGAGGCGCTCCTTCTGCACCGTCTCCGCGTTCAACTCGAGCACGCGGAACGGAATGCCGAGGGCCTTCAGCGACCGAACGAGTCCCTGGCCGATCGGTCCATATCCGACCAGGACGACGTGATCGGTCAGCTCCTCGCCGAAACGGCGGACCTCGGCTCCTGTCCGCCCGATCTGCTTGCCGAGCGCGAACAGGAGCGGTGTCAGAGCGATCGACAGCACCGCAACGACGAGGAAGATCCGGCTCGCGCGGTCGGTCAAGAGGCCCTGGTCATCACCGATCTGGGCGATGACGAACGAGAACTCTCCGACCTGGGCGACCATCAGCCCGGCACGTCCAGCCGTCCACCAGGGCGCCTTCGTCATCCGAACAGCCAGCGTGGCGATCCCCGCCTTTCCGGCCAGAACGGCCAAGAGCGCCAGCCCGACGACCAGCGGTTCGTCGAGGAAGGCCCGCGCGTCGAACAGCATGCCGATCGACACGAAGAACAGGCTCGCCAGCGCATCACGGAACGGTTCGACCTCGGCAACCGCCTGGTGATGGTGATCGGACCCGCCGAGCACGACGCCCGCGAGGAACGCGCCGAGCGCCAGCGACAGTCCGAGCACCGACGTCGCGAGCGAGATCGACAGGCAGGACACGAGGACGGCGAGCAGGAAGAGCTCGCGGCTCCGCGTCCGTGCCACGGCGTCGAGCAGCCGCGGCACGACGAGCCAGCTCAGCGCGGAGAGTCCGGCGAACAGCCCGAGCGACGCAGACATCTCGCCGAGGGCAGCGAGTGGCCCGCTCCCGTCTCCGCTCAGCAGCGGCAGGCTGAGGATCATCGGCACGACCGCAAGGTCCTGTGCGATGCAGATCGCCACCGCCATGCGCCCGGCGGGCCGGCCGAGCTCCCCGCGGTCGGACAGCAGCTTGGTGATCGCCGCCGTGCTCGACAGAGCCAGCATGTAGCCCAGGAACACAGCCTGGCCGAAGGGCATCCCGGTCGCCGCCGTCGTCACCGCACCGAGCGTGATCGTTGCGGCCAGCTGGATGCCGCCTCCCAGGAAGACCGACGCGCGCATCCGCGCGAGCTGCGCCAGGGAGAGCTCGAGACCGACCGTGAACAGCAGCACGATCACGCCGATCTCGGCGAGCTGCTCGACGAGGCCGACCTGGGGCACGAGCCCCAACCCGTTCGGGCCGACGAGCGCACCAGCCGCGAGGTAGCCGACGACCGGCGGCATCTTCAGCCGGAGGAACAGCATCGCGACGGCGATGCAGAGCCCGAACAGGAAGGCCAGTTCGAGCAGGGTCTCGTGGAGCTCCGCCGACGCGATCATCGTGGGCGGGCAAGGTAGCGCCCGGCGACGCGTGGGCCCAACGGCGGTTGGCACGTTGTGGGGTCGCGGGGCACGGCTAGGATGCCCGCCACCTCTCGATCCCATGTCCATCCGCCGCGAACACAAGGTCGCCGGTCGCTTCGAGGCACTCCTCGACCTCCACCACGGCCCCGACCCGGACCGGACCGGACCGATGGACGGGCCGATCGTGCCCGGCGTCGCGTTGACGCGTCGGACGGCCGTTCGGCTCCTCGAAGCAGGTCTTCAATCCCGTCTCCAGGACCTGGAGGCCCGGCGGATGAAGGACGAGGGCCGGAGCTACTACACGATCGGCAGCAGCGGACACGAAGCCAACGCGGTGTTCGGACACCTGCTGCGGACCACGGACCCGGCCCTCCTGCACTACCGCTCGGGGGCCTTCGTCGCGGCCCGCGCCCGCCGCGCCCACGGAGAGACGCCCATCTTCGACGCGATGCTGTCGTTTGCCGCAGCCGCCGAGGACCCGATCTCGGGCGGCCGGCACAAGGTCCTCGGCAGCGAGTCGCTCTGGATTCCGCCGCAGACGAGCACGATCGCGAGCCATCTGCCGAAGGCGGTCGGCCTCGCGATCGGCGTGGCGCGCCTGCACCGGCTGGGACTTCCCTGCGCCCTGCCCGAGGACTCCGTCGTCTACTGCTCCTTCGGCGACGCGTCGTCCAACCACGCGACTGCGCAGGCGGGCTTCAATGCCGCAGCAGCAGCCGTCCAGCACAAGCAACCGTGCCCGGTGATCTTCGCGTGCGAGGACAACGGCATCGGCATCTCGACGCGAACGCCCGACAACTACATCGAGCAGATGTTCAAGCGGCGGCCGAGCCTCGACTACTTCGCGGCAGACTCGCGCGACGTCCCGTCGGCATTCACCCAGGCACTGGCGGCCATCGACCACTGCCGCCGCACGCGGCGGCCGGTGTTCTTCCATCTGAAGACCGTCCGCCTGATGGGACACGCGGGTTCGGACGTCGAGACGGTCTACCGGACCGAGGAAGAGCTGGAGCGCGTCGAGGCACAGGACCCGCTGCTGGCCTTCGCGGACCTCCTGCTGTCGACAGGTGCCATCAGCCGGGACGGGCTGCGGACCTTGTACACGGACATGCGGCGACGCATCGAGCGCGCGGGCCGCGAGGCCAGCAGTCGACCGAAGATCCGGACCGCAGCGCAGGTGCGCGCCCCGCTCGAACTCCCGGCTGCCGATACCCTGCGCGGTCGATCCGCGAACGAAGCGCGGCGTCGGCAGGTGTTCGGAGACCGGCTGCCCGAGGCGGACCCCCGACCCCGGCACCTGGCGTTCCGGTTGGCGCAGGGGCTCAAGGACGTCCTCGCCGCCTACCCGGAGTCACTGCTGTTCGGCGAGGACGTCGCCAAGAAGGGCGGCGTCTACCACGTGACCGCTGGGCTCTACGAGACGTTCGGGCCGGCGCGTGTGTTCAACACGATCCTGGACGAGACGACGATCCTCGGCCTCGCCCAGGGCATGGCGCAGGTCGGTGCGCTGCCGATCCCCGAGATCCAATACCTGGCCTACGTCCACAACGCGCTCGACCAAATCCGGGGCGAGGCGGCGAGCCTGCAGTTCTTCAGCGAAGGCCGGTTCGCGAATCCGATGGTCGTTCGGATCGCCGGATACGCGTACCAGAAGGGCTTCGGCGGGCACTTCCACAACGACAACAGCATCGGCGCCCTGCTCGACATCCCGGGTCTGATCATCGCATCGCCCGCGCGTGGGGACGACGCGGTCGGCATGCTGCGGACGTGCGTCGCGGCGGCCGCCGAAGCCGGCAAGGTCTGCATCTTCCTCGAGCCGATCGCGCTCTACATGCAGAAGGACCTGCACGAGAAGGGCGACAGCCTGTGGGAGTGCGCCTACCCCGAGCCTGGGGAGGCTGTCCCGCTCGGGCAAGCCCGGGTCCACGGCGCGTCGGACGACGACGATCTGACGATCGTGTCGTGGGCGAACGGGCTGTTCATGAGCATGCAGGCGCAGAAGCGTCTCGCAGAAGAGGGCATCCGCGCACGCGTCCTCGACCTGCGCTGGCTCGCGCCGCTGCCGGTCGAGGCCGTGAAGGAACACGCGCGCGCGACCGGACGCGTCCTCCTCGTCGACGAGTGCCGCGCGACGGCGGGCGGCCCGTCGCCGCTGCTCGCAACCGCGCTCGCCACCGACCCATCCTGCCGTGATGTCGTGATCCGGCGCATTGCCGGGGATGACACCTACGTCCCTCTCGCCGAGGCCGCCAACCTCGTGCTGATCCAGACCGATGATGTCGTCGACGCGGCGCGGAGCCTCGCGCAGGAGGAACGCCGATGACCCGCCCCCTCGCCGTCCTGTTCTGTCCGGGCCGCGGCAGCTACGGCCGCGCTGAACTCGGGTCGATCCAGCGCCAGCTGCGTCCCGGACCCGTCGCCGACGCCCTTGCCGAAGCCGACGACGCACGGGCGTCGCAGGGTCGCCCGACGATCACCGAGCTCGACGCGGCACAGTCCTTCCGACCGGGTCTCCACCTCGACGGCCAGAACGCCGCCGAACTGATCTACTTCGCGACGATGGCTTGGCTCGAGGGCGCCGCAGAGCGCTACGAGATCGGTGCGATCGCAGGCAACTCGCTCGGCTGGTACACCGCGATGCCCGCTGCCGGCGCGATGACCGTCCGTGATGGCTGGGCCCTCGTTGCTGCGATGGCGCGCCTCCAGAAGCTGGCGACCGGCGGCCAGATCCTGACGACAACCGTCGATCCCGCAACGTGGCAGCCGGACACAGCGCTCGTCGAAGGCATCGAGCAGGCCTTGGCCGAGGTGGCCGGACGTGGCGAAGACCACTTCGTGGCCCGCTCGATCCGGCTGGGTGGACATGAAGTCCTTGCCGGCACCGAGAAGGGCGTCACCGCGCTGCTCGAGCTCCTTCCGAAGGTGAAGAGCACCGAGCGTGAGTTCCCGTTCCGCCTCGCGGGGCACGGCCCGTTCCACACCGAACTCTGTGCCGACGTCGCGCGCGAGGCGACACACGAACTCGCCGTCCTCCCGGTCCGCGAACCCCAGACGACGCTGATCGACGGGCGCGGGGACATCCACACCCCCTGGTCCGGCGACCCTCGTCACCTGCGCTTCTACACGACCGATACGCAGGTCAGGACGACCTACGACTTCACGGCTTCGGTGTGGACCGCGATCCGGGAGTTCCAGCCCGACGTCCTGCTCTGCGCGGCACCGGGTCAGAGCCTGCGCGCTCCGGTCGGACACGTCGTGCTGCGGGAGGGCTACCGAGGGCTGCGCACGAAGGATGCGTTGTTCGCGTCCGACCTCGTGCGCACCGACTGACAGGCTGTGGGGGTGTGTGACGAAATCTCGTCACACACTCTCCCTCGGCCGCAGAGCGGCCGCCAAGCAAGCAATTCAGAGCCTGTAGACTGATTTCGTCACAGGCTCTGACAGTGCGTGACGAAGTCGCGTCACGCGCTCTCACGCAGACCCTTCACGCCATCGAACGCTGCTGCTCCGAGGCGATCGAAGCACACCAACCCGCGAGCGCGGGAACGTCTCGCGGCAGGTCTCCGTAGCGCTGGAGCTGGGCCAGCAGCACGTCCAGCGTCGCGTCGGCGTCCTTCACGGCCGAGTGGCGGTTCGCCTCGTCGAGATCCTTGCTGCCACCACCCTCATCGGCCGCATCGCGCTGGGCGAACACCGCTGCCTGGTCCCGTCCGCAGTAGTGCAGGACCGCGTTGTTCAGGTTCCGTGGCCCCTGGATGAAGCGATCCCAGGAGGGCTCCTTGCCGAGGAACACGAGCCTGGCATCGACGACATGGCGGCCTTCCATCGAGAACGCGAGGCCGTGCCGCTCGCACTCCGCCAACCACATCGGCAGGTCGTAGCCCACGACGTTGAACCCCGCGAGGTCGGCATCGCCGACGAAGGCAATCAGGTCGGCACCGATTCGACCGAGGCTCGGTTCACCGAACAGCCCGCGGACGTCGTCGTTGCGGATGCCGTGGATCCGGGTCGCCGACTCCGGAATGTCGATCCCGGGGTCGACGCGGCGCTGGATCTGCTCGCGGGTCCCGTCTGGGTGCAGCTTGACGAAGCCGATCTCGACGATGCGGTCGTTGAGGACATCGAGGCCGGTGGACTCGAGGTCGAAGCACACCAGGGGACGAGCCAGTTGCAGCTGCATGCGGGATTCCTGAGCCGGCAGTTCGTGCGGGGAACGAACCGCCGCTCGGAGGACGGTCCTGCCTAGTTCGACCGGCCCCCTCCCGGGCCCGGACGGACTCGTTTCTACAGGAGGTCGCGCGGTCGATCCAACCCGGTGGATCGAGGGCGTGGCCGCGCACAGCGACGCGCGGTCGCGCAACTGTGCACGACACGCGTGTCAGCCGGTCCAGTGTTCTTCGAGTTCGGCGATGTCGCCGGCCCACTGGCTCGCGTCGCGCTGGCCGCGGGACGCTTCCGCGCATCCCCTCGCGATCTCGGCGAGCTGTTCTGCATCCAGCGTGCGGACGGCGGGGAACAGATGACGCTCCTCGAGGTTCATGTGCCGCTTCATGCGCAACACGTAGGCGCGCACCATCTGGCAGAACCCGTCACGCTCCTGCTCCTGGGGGTCGCTCGATTCCGCGAACATCGTCAGCGACGCGAGGAGGTCTCGGGTCGCCTCGTGATCCGCGAGCAGGCGTCCGACTTCCTCGGCGACATCCTCGTCGGCCAGTTCGAGGACGAGGGGGTAGACCACCTTGTCCTCCTTGCAGTGATGGACCTCCTCGATGAACTCCTGGAGGTAGCCCAGCACCTTGGCGATGTCGGCGCGCGGGAACGTGCCCCCGCGCTCGACGGCCTGTGCGATCCGCTCGAGCACGACGAGCGTGCGTCGGTGGAGTCCGTGCTCGACGAGCAGTTCTTCGATCGGGTCCCGGGTCGTCTCGTCCACGCGTCTCGCCTGTGCCGCAGATGGTGACCGGAAACCGTAGATCGAGGCCGAGAATTCCACACAGGGTCCAGCGCCGCGCGGCCAGCAAGGCCAGGCCTTCCCGAACACAACCCTAAAAGTTTTCCACTTTCGGTTTGTGTTCGGGTGAACAGCTGCCGAACATCCTCCCCAGACCCGAACGAGGACCGAACATGGCAGCCGCGAAGAACCCCCTCCAGACCCTCTCCCGCCGCGCCGGGAACTACGCTCCGAAGGCCGCGCCGAGCCCGTCGTTGCTCGGAGCTCCGGAACCGACCGACGGGGCGAAGGGACGCCGGGGAGGCATCCGCTCCGGAACGGCCCAGGGTGGGCGGGCAGCCACGAGCGCACGGCAGGGTCAGCTCCCGTTCGGCGTCGCCGAACCCCGTCAGGAAACCGAGGCACTGCAGGTGACGGGAGCACTGCAGGTGACAGAAGCGCTGCAGGTGGCAGAAGCGCCGCAGGAGAGGGACGAGGGGAGCATCCGTCAGCCTGCTGCGGAGACCGAGCAGGCGGCGGAAAGCAGCGCGAAGCGGGTGCTCGCCCGCGAAACCGTCGTGATCCGTCGTCGCACGGTGGTCGTGGAGCGAGCCTCGGGCCAGGGCGCGGCCTCGGCGGCCGGACTCCGCAGCCCCGCCAAGCCGGCGCTGCGCCGCATCGTTCTGGCCGAAGTCGACGCAAAGGGTGGCGTGGCAGTCTCCGCGCCGGGCACGGTCTCGGCGGCCCACTCGGTTTCGACCGGCAACGAAGACCGCGGCGTGGTCACGCGGGAGAGCCTGCCCACGCCGCGCCGCGACATCCCGATCGTGCTCGAGGCGGTCGGCACGGTCGCCATCACGGTCCTCGGCCTCGCGGCTCTGTTCTTCCTCGGCTGATCCCCGTCGACTCCACCTCTGAATTCGGTGTAGCGAAGAGGTTCCGGACGACTGACCATCTGGAGTCAGCGACCAGCCAGACTCTTCGCATCGCCAGGAGAAGCGTCCATGCAACTGATGCTCACCGAGAAGCAGGCGAAGGTCCTGCGCTTCTTCCGTGACTACCGCAACGAGCAGGGGATCTCCCCGACGCTCGAGGAAGCCGCGCAGGCCCTCGGCGTCAGCAAGATCACGGTCCACGAGCACCTCCGGCATCTCGAGTCCAAGGGTGCGATCCAGCGCGATCGTGCGAAGGCCCGCGCGGTCGCCATTCTCTACGACCCGGACGCGATCGACGGGATGCCGACCAGTCTCGCACCGGAGCTTCCGCTCTGCGGGACGATCGCGGCGGGTCGTCCGATCGAGGCCATCGAAGACCAGGAGCTGGTGCCGCTCACCGATCTCGTGCCGACCGGCGAAGGCCACTACGTGCTCCGCGTCAGCGGCAAGTCGATGATCGAGGATCACATCGACGACGGCGACTTCGTGGTCATCGAGCGACGCAACACGGCCCGCAACGGGGACATCGTGGTCGCGATCGTCGATGACGAAGAAGCGACCCTGAAGCGCTACTACCAGGAGAACGGCCGGATCCGCCTCCAGCCCGCCAACTCGGCGCTCAGCCCGATCTACCCGACCCGTCTCGAGATCCGCGGCGTGCTGCGCGG
>JBEAPQ010000190.1:0-4104 GCA_041164325.1 Planctomycetota bacterium
GGGGCGGGCCACCCGGGTCGTGTGGAAGGGAGTCGGCACCCCGGGGCAGCCGCCTGTCCAGGCGTTCCCGGATCAGAGCGCGATCGTGTAGCCTCCCTCCCCTCCGAGCCATGCAAATCTCACTCCGCATCTCTGCTCTCGCGCTCGCTGGCGTCGCCATCGCGAGTCCGCTCCAGGCCCAGAACGACGAGGCCAAGCCGTGGTACGCGATGGACTACGGTCCGTGCCTCGCGACGACCCTGGAGTGCTTCACGCCGGACAACGTCGCGCTGAAGGGCCGAGCCATCTTCCTCGGCGAAGACGCGGGCGTGATCTTCGACACCGAGCTGCTCCGCGTCGCCGCGGTCTGGGCCGGTGGCCAGCTCGAACTCCGCGGCACGCCGTTCGACGGTGGCCACGGCCCGATCCCGCGCACGCGGGGCCAGGAGGTGCTGTCGACCCCGGTGGCGCCCGGTTGGGCCAAGGACGGGTCGTTCGCCGACCCGCGCGAGATCCCGTTCGGCACGCTGCCGAAGGACCACGGCCGCTTCACGGGTCTGCACTACCACGGCGACGACGTCGTCCTCCGCTACGAGGTCCAGGGTCGCGAAGTCCTCGAGGGCTTCGAGGCGCTGCGGTCCGGCGACGAGACGATCGGCATCTACCGCAACCTCCACGTCGGGCCCGGAGCCGCGCAGACGGCGGTGCTCGCGGACCTTCCCGAGGACGGCGACATCCAGGTCGAAGCAGCCGGCGGCGGGCTTCCCCTGGAAGTCGTGCGGTGGAAGGCCCGCAGCGGCGGCGAGAACGCGCCCGGGCACCTGACGACCTTCCTCGTGCTGTCGGACAACGCGAAGCTGGCGCGTGACGGCGGCCGCGTGCACCTCGAAGTGGGGGCGTCCGAGCAGGCCCAGGACATCCGCGTCGCGATCTGGACGACGACCGAGGGTGACGGCCTCGAGGAGATCTCGATCGACGGCGAGACCGTCGATCTCGTCGCGCGGACCCAGGGCGGTGCGCGCCGCTATCCGGAGACCCTGACGACCAAGGGCTCGGTCGGCTCCGGCGACGGCCCGTTCGTCGTCGACACGATCACGGTTCCGGACGCGAACCCCTGGAACTCGCGGCTGCGCTTCGGCGCGTTCGACTTCGTCGACGACAACACCGCGGCGCTGTCGACGTGGAACGGCGACGTCTGGCTCGTGTCCGGACTGGCGTCGGACCTCGGGGAGCTGACGTGGTCACGCTTCTGCACCGGGCTCCACGATCCGCTCGGCCTGAAGGTCGTCGACGGCGTCATCTACACGCACGGTCGCGACGGCCTCTACCGCCTGCACGACCAGAACGGTGACGGGGAGTGTGACTACGTCGAGACCTTCAACAACGACGTGATGATCACGAAGGGGTTCCACGAGTTCGCGTTCGATCTGCAGACCGACGCCGAAGGGAACTTCTACTTCGCGAAGGGTGGCCCGGTGAACCCGGGCGGGCGCGGCTTCCAGCAGATCGTCCCGCACCACGGCTGCGTGATGAAGGTGTCGAAGGACGGCTCGACCCTCGAGGTCGTCGCGACGGGCGTGCGTGCTCCGAACGGCATCGGGGTGTCCCCGACAGGCGTGATCACGTCGGGCGACAACCAGGGCACTTGGATGCCTGCCTGTCGTCTGAACACGACCCAGAACGGCACGTTCTGGGGCTGCACCGACCTCGCGCAGAGCGCGACGCCGCCGTCGGCCTACGACGAGCCGATCTGCTGGATGCCGATGTCGGTCGACAACTCGTCGGGTGGCCAGGTCTGGGTGCCGGAAGGCACCTGGGGCCCGCTCGGGGGTTCGCTGCTCCACCAGAGCTACGGCCAGTGCAACGTCTACCTCGTGCTCCAGCAGGAGCAGGCCGGGCGCGTCCAGGGAGGCGTCGTCCGCATCCCGGCGGACTTCGCGTCGAGCCAGATGCGCGGGCGCTTCCACGGGGACGCGCTCTACACCGTGGGCTTCAAGGGCTGGCAGACGCGCGCGGCGCAGGACACGGCGTTCCAGCGCGTGCGGATGCAGAAGGCTCCGCTCCGGATGCCGGTCGGCATGGAGGTCACGGACGGCGCGATCCAGCTGACGTTCGGTGACGCGCTCGATCCGGAGACCGCCAACGATCCCGAGAGCTACGAGATCGAGATCTGGAACTACCTCTGGTGCGAGGCCTACGGCTCGCCCGAGTACAAGCCGAGCGAGCCCGAGAAGAAGGTCCGCGAAGGCGAGAAGAACCGCGACGTGTTGACGGTGCAGAGCGCGAAGCTCGGTCCGGACGGCCGGACCGTGACCCTGCGGGTCGAGGGCCTGCAGAAGGTCATGCAGACGCGAGTCGCCTACAGCGTCGACGCGGCGGACGGTGCGATCGTCGAAGGCGAGATCCACGGCACGATCCACTTCCTGCCCGAGACTCGATGAGGACGTGGGGCATCCTGGGGCTCCACGTCGGGGCTTCTCGTCTCGTGCGCGTGGCGGGGCTGGGCCTCCTCGTGGTCGGAACCAGCGCGTGGTCCGGCGCGCGGGAGGCCGGGACACCGGTCGCCGCGCGGGTGGTCGAGACCGGTGCGGGGTTGGCGGTGGAGATCCGGCCCGCCCGCCAGGTCGACGGCGCGCTGGAGTCGGACCGGTTCGTGGCGCGCACGCTGGCGCTCCACGTGGCGCGGGGCGAGCCTGCGACGCCCTTCGTCGCGCCCGGACCGTTCACCGCGACGTGGACCGGTTTCCTCGACGTGCCGCAGCGCGACGACTACGTGTTCTCGGCCGAGGGGCGTGGATCGTTCACGCTCGAGATCGACGGCGAGACGGTGCTCGACGGCAGCCTGACGGAAGGCGCGTCCGTCGTGGGTGAGAAGGTGCGGCTGAAGAAGGGCGCCCGCTCGCTCGTGGCGAAGTACCGGACGCCCCTGTCGGGTGCCGGTGCGGTCCGTGTCTCCTGGTCGAGTCGGAAGTTCGCGACCGAGTCGATCCCGCCGACCGTGTTGCTCCGCGATCTGGCGGACAGCGACGTCGCGGTGGGCGAGCAGCGGCGGCGGGGCCGGATGCTCGTCGCGACGCACCGCTGCACCGCGTGCCACGAGACGGATGCGGCGGGCATGCCGGAACTCGCGATGCGCGGCCCGTCGCTCGTCGGTGCGGGCGCGCGGCTGGAGCCCGCCTTCGTGGCAGCTTGGATCGACGATCCGCACGCCCTGCGTCCCGCGGCGCGCATGCCGCAGGTCCTGCCGGCAGACCCCGTCGCGCGCGCGACGGACGTCGCCGACCTGACTGCGTTCCTGGCCGGGCTCGGTGCCACGGAGCCCTCGTCGGGCCCGGGTGATGGGGATCCGCGGGTCGGGGCGCGCCTCTGGGGCGACCTCGGCTGTTTCTCGTGCCACGGGCTGAAGGCCGACGACGAGGGTGCGTGGATCGGGCTCGCGGGCGCGGCGCAGAAGTTCCGTCCTGGCGCGCTCGCGGCCTTCCTTCAGGAGCCCGGTCGCCACGATCCGTGGATCCGGATGCCGGACCTGAAGCTCTCGGCCGATGAGGCGCAGCACCTCGAAGCGTTCCTGCGGGAGCAGGGTGGCGAGTCGCGGAACTCGGCGGACCTCGGGGACGCAGAGCGGGGTGCCCGCCGCTTCGTCGAGCTCGGCTGCGCCCGCTGTCACGACGCGGGCGTCGAGCCCGGCGCCGCGGCGACGCCGCTCGACGCGCTGCTCGTCTCCGGAGACTGGGGCCGGGGCTGCATGGCGGCGGATGCCGATGCCCGAGGCAAGGCGCCGGCGTTCCGATTCGACGCCGACGAACGGCAGGCTCTCACGGCGTTCGCTGCCGCCTCCGGAGGCTCCCTGTCACGGGACGCGGTCGCCGACTTCGCGACGCGCCAGCTCGAGGAGCGACGCTGCACGTCCTGCCACGTCCTCGATGGTCGGACCGCGACCTGGGTCGAACGGGAGCCGGACCTCGCGCCGCTGCGCCCGGCTCCGCGGCCGGTCCACGGCGAGGAGCACGTCGAGGTGGCGCAGCTGCGTCCGGCCCTGACGCTCGTCGGCGAGAAGCTCCGGCTCGAGTGGCTGCGCGGCTTCCTGGCGGGCGAGATCGCATCGCCGCGGCCCTGGCTCCACGC
>JBEAPQ010000191.1:0-10023 GCA_041164325.1 Planctomycetota bacterium
GGCACGATCGGGGCCCTCCGCCGTTTCGCCGCACGCTGGGCGCATCTCGACGACCCGCTGCGATCCGCCGTCCTCGACGCAACCACGCGACTCGGGCTCGAGGCCGCGATGGCAGGTCCGCTTCGGAACGCGTTCCGCGAGGTGGGGGACGTTCCTGGCCGCGCCGATCGCGCGGGGCGCTCCGCCGCGCTCCCCGCCCTGGCCCGGCTCGACGGAGCGAGCGCATCGACACGGTCCCTGCTGCTCGCAGCGCTCGCGACCAGCGCTCCGGGTGACCGCAGCGATGCCGAGCACGCCGTCCGCGTCGCGCTCGGCGACCGGGCGGACGAGGCCTTGGCCGCCCTCGATGCGTCCGGGGGCCCATCCGTGCTCGCCGATCTGCTCGCTGCCTCCCGCGCGCGGCCCGGCGCCGGCTTCAGGCCGATCCCGAAGACCATCGATCCGCCGCTCCCCACCGAAGACGAACTGCTCGACCAGCTGACCCGCCTCGACGCGACCCTGGCCGCAGACCCCGACGCGATCGCCGAACAGGCCGCCTACGCGATCGCTTCGCTGCGGCTGGCACGGCGACGGATGGAGAGCGGCGGCAGCGACGTTCCGATCCTGCTGGAGGACGCAGAGCTCCACTTCGGGCGCGCGCTCGACGGCACGACGCCGCCCGCCGCATCCGCGCCGATCTGGTGGATCGAGCGGGCCCGCGCGGCCTACTTCCTGTCCCGCTTCGACCGGCAGGTCGAGTACGGCTGGCGCGCCCTGGTCGCGACGCTCGACGAGGGAGACGTGCTCCCGGCCGTCGAAGACGTCGTGGCTGGATTGCCCGAGTCCGCCATCGAAGCGCTGCGCTGGATCAGCGATGGCGAGGCCCGCCGGTTCGGCGAACGGTCGGGCGGAGACCCGGCTGCGGAACTCCGCGGCATCACCGACGCGATCCGTGCGCTCGGACTCGTGTGCGTGAGCGAGCAGGGCGACGCCAAGGACTGGCTGACGCTCGGCTCGCTCTACGGGGCTCTCGGGCTCTGGCGCGAAGAGCTCACCGCGACGCTCGGCGGAGCCCTCCGCTTCCCGGCGTCCGGCGAACTGCGGCAGGCGCTCAACGCAGCGGCCTGGAACCTGGGGCGCGTCGACCTCGCACCAGCACTTGCCGAGCAGGTCGCCGTGACCAACCCGCCGAGCGCCGAGAACGACTGGTTCACGGGATACGCCCGCATCCTCGGAGCGGAGGACGCACGTCGGCGGGAGGACCTGCGGGAATCTGCACGTCTCTACCGCGCGGCGCGCGCTGCGTTCACCCAGGCCGAGATCCGCAACAACGACTACGCCGAGACGTGCCGCTACTGGATCGCGATGACGTGGCTCGGCGAGGGACTCGCCCACGTGCGCGCCCAGGACCGGGGCGCTGCCGCGGCCTGCCTCGTCGAGGCCGCGCGTCTCGACGCTCCGGTCCAAGGCGTCCGCGACGGACTCGGCTACGACGTGCTCGACCTCGTCGACAAGACGCTCGAGTGGCGGCGGAGCGGTCCGAGCTCCGTGGATCCGGTGGAACTGCTCGATCGGCTCGACGAGGCAGCTGGCACCGGCGCACCGTTCTGGGCCATCGCGGTGTCGGACAGCGCCCTCCGCGAAGCGCTCCGCGCCGACGGACGGAACACCGTGCGACGGCTGCGTCGGACCGTCGACGCGGCCGGGGAGCCGATCGAAATGCTGATGGGCGTACCGAACGAAGAAGGCGATGCGCTGCTGCGGGCGTCGATCGTCGCAGCGCGCCGCGCCGCCGCGCGCGCCACGACCGAAGAGGACCGCATTCCCCTCGCCCAGTCGTCGACGATCTGGGCCGAGCGAATGTTCGAGCGCGGCCGCGACGACGGCGCGGCGGAGGCAATCGCCGAGGCCAGCGCAACTCTCGGTCTCGAGCCGCTGCCGGCGGGGGCCGGGCCCGACCTCATCCAGACCCGCACTGCTGAACTACGGTCTCGACTGGGCGAACCGCGCCCGCGCTGGCGCGACGGGCGCTGATCGCCGCTGTGGGGCTACTCCCCCGCGCGGCGGAACATCAACGCCGCGAAGTCGAAGTCGGGGATCGGACAGTCGATCGTGAACCCGTCGACCGTGCCTCCGGATCCGAACCGGAAGGTGACGAGCGCGAAGGGCAGGAAGCGGTCCGGGAAGTCGACGCGGAACACGTCGTGGTGCCAGTGCGCCATCGTGCCGTGGAACGTCTTCCCGGCGGGCAGGATGCGCAGGTGCAGCTCGTCATCGCGGAGCTCGACGCGCGCGTCGCCGAGGATGTCATCACGGAACAGCCCGGTGTAGCGGTCGAGCGCGACCGATGGGTCCGTGCCTTCGACACGCTGGGATTCCCGGGCACGGACCGCAGCAGCCGCACGCCCGCGCTGGTCCGCAGCAACCTTCGCGTAACGCTGGAGCACCGCCTCACCGTCTTCGCCCTGCCGAGCCGCGAACACCGCCGCGCGGAGCGCCGTCGTCAGGAGAGCGGTGTCGGTGTTGTGCAGGACGACCATTCCGAACCGGTCCGCGGGCACGACCGTCACCTTGCTGAGATAGCCCGGCATCCCACCGTCGTGCTCGGCGACCTTCTTGCCGTTCTCGACCGTCAGGAACCAGCCGAGCCCGTAGGAGCGGAAGTCCTCGACGGCGTCTGCACGACGGCCAGCGGGCAGGCCTGTGTGTGGCGTCCACGCCGCGCGCAGGACCTGCTCGGGAATGACCGCCGTGTCGCCGACGCGACCGCCGTTCGCGAGGGCCCGCACCCACAGCGCCATCTCCGATGCCGAGGACCAGATCGCGCCCGCGGGCTTGCAGGTCCCGAACCGCACGACGTCGATTCCCTGGCCCTCGATGTGCGGGAGCGCGGGCGCCTCACCGTCGCTGAGTTCCGCGAACCCGAACGCCGTCCCGTCCATGCCGAGTGGGTGGAAGAACCGCTCGGCCAGGAACGCACCGAAGCCCTGGCCGCTGACCTTCTCGACGACGCGCCCTGCGACTGCGTAGAGGATGTTCTGGTAGCCGAACTCGGACCGGAAGCGCTTCGTGATCGGCAGCTTCGCGGCGCGGCGGAACACCTCGTCCTCGTCGTAGTCGGTGCCGTACCACAAGAGGTCCCCGGCGAACGTCGCGAGGCCGGAGCGATGGCACAGCAGGTCCCGCACCGTCAGCTCGCGCGTGATCCAACTGTCCGCAAGTCGGAACCACGGCAGGTGGTCGATGACGCGGTCGTCCCAGCCGAGTGCACCTTCCGCGACGAGGCAGCCGACCGCAGCGGCTGTGAAGGCCTTCGTGCAGGACGCGATCTGGAACGGCGTCGTCGCCAACACCGGCTCCCCACCGCCGGCGAAGCGTTCGCCGTAGCCCGCGGCGAACGAGACCTCACCGTCTTCGACGACGGCGACCGCCATGCCGACGGGCGCGAAGAGCTCGAACGCCCGGTCGGCGAGGGCGCGCAGGTCGGGCGCGGTCGGCGACTGCGCGGCCAGCGCTGCAGGGAGGAGAGCGAACGACAGCAGGGAAGTGCGCAGGGTCACGGCGCGGTCATCCTAAGCCGCCTGCCGCTCGTCCTGTCACCGCAGCATGATCGCTCCATCACTGCAGAGCACGATGCTCGCAGCCATCGCCCAGGCGGCGACGTCAGCGGCCGCGATCGAAGCATTCCGCGGCGCGACCCCCACCCCGAGCAGCGCATCGGCCGCGGCGGGTTCCGCCGTGAAGCGCTCCCGCTCCTCCGCCACGCGGGCCTCGAGCACGCGGATCTCGCGCTCCGTGGCCGGGCGACCGAGCACGATCCGGAACAGCCGATCGACACGCCCCCCGGCGCCGGGAGCCTCGACCACGAGCCGCTCGGCGAGCGCGCGTGCTGCCTCGACGTGCTGCGGGTCGTTCATCAGCACCAATGCCTGCAGCGGGTTGGTCGTCGCCTCACGACGGACGCTGCAGACTTCGCGCGCCGAAGCGTCGAACGTCATCATCGCGGGCGGCGGCGACGTGCGCTTCCAGTAGGTGTAGAGGCTCCGGCGCCAGAGGCCTTCTCCCTGGTCGGCCGTGTAGGTGGCACCCGACTTCTCCCGCCAGAGTCCCGGCGGTTGGTAGGGCTTGACCGAGGGGCCTCCCAGGCGGTCGACGAGCAGCCCCGACACCGCGAGCGCCTGGTCGCGGATCATCTCGGCCGACAGCCGGTAGCTCGGCCCCCGCCCCAAGAGCTCGTTGTCCGGATCGCGATCCCGCAGCGAGGCATCGCACGCCGAATCCTGCGCAAAGGTCGCCGAGAGCACGACGGCACGGTGCAGCGCCTTCAGGTCCCATCCGCTGTCGATGAAGCGCCGCGCGAGGTGATCGAGCAGCTCACCGTGGACGGGCCGTGCGCCCTGCGTCCCGAGGTCCTCGGGAGTCCCACAGAGCCCGCGGCCGAAGTGCATCTGCCAGACGCGGTTGACGGCGACGCGAGCCGTCAACGGATGGGCCGGATCGAGGAGCCAGCGTGCGAAACCGAGACGGTCGTGCGGTTGACCTTCCGGCCAGCGAGGCAACGAGGCGGGCGTGCCCGGTTCGACGACGTCGAGGCGCGCGTCGTAGGCGCCCCTCGCGAGGACGTGGGCCCGTCGGTCGGACGGACCGTCGTCACGCATCGTCATGATCTCGCGCACAGGATCGACCGCAGCGCTGCGCGCGCGACGAGCCGCGCGCAGCTCCTCGCGGAGCGCGCGTCGCGCCGGATCGAAGGCCGCTGCGTAGACCTCGCGGAGCGCCGCTCCGTCATCCGCCGCCGCGCGCAGCGCACCGGGCGCGCGAAGTTCTTCGATCTCGAGAGGAGCCAGCTCCCGCGCGAACACCCGCAGCTCGTCGACCGCACCGCCGCGGAAACCGTTGTCGCGGAACCGCTGCCCGATCGTCAGTGCCGAAGCGCCGCCTCCCGTGATGTTCTTGCGGAGCTTGTCGCGCACGACGTCGACCGCCACGCGTCTCCCGTCGACGTAGATCTGCAGTCCTTCGGCCCGGCTCGAACCGTCGTAGGTCACCGCGACGTGCGTGAACCGCCCCACCGCGAGCGGCTCCCGGGCGACGACGCGGATCGCGTTGCCCGGCCAGAAGTGGATCAGAGCAGCACTCGGCTTCCCGTCTTCGAGGAGCAGCTCGTAGCCGCGGCTGCCCGCGTCCGACCAGGCCCGCGAGCGGTGCCAGATCACGGCACGCTCGTGGTGCTCCGCAGGGCGCACGAAGAGCCCGATCGTGAACGGGTCGTTGCGGGTGAAGTCCGCGACCTTCGGGAAGACGAGAGGGTCTTCCCCGCTGAGGCGCAGCGCGCGACCACGCTGTCCCTCGACGGCCGCCGGCCTCGGACCGGACGCGGAGCCCGGGGCGTCCGCGTGGGCGGCATTCGCGAGTTCGCCCTTCTCTCCGTAGCCGTCCAGAGCAAAGGACCCGACGAGATCCGGAAGGGGCGCGTCGAAGTCGTGAGCCGCCCACCACGCGGCAAAGCCCTCGGGGTCCGCACCACGGGACGCGAGGGCGCGCTCGGCGGCGACGACCGCGGCCTCGGCCGCCGCGAGCGCGCGCTCCTGGTCTGGCGTCGGCAAGAGCAGCGTGGGCGTCGGCACGGACGACGTGAAGTGCGAGTAGAGCCCTGCCTCGTCACATCCATCGAAGAGTGCGAACAGCCCGTAGTACTCCCGCTGCGTCAGCGGATCGAACTTGTGGTCGTGGCACTTCGCGCAGCCGAGCGTCAGACCGAGCACCGCCGTGCCGACGGTCTCGACGCGGTCGGCGACGTTCTCGACACGGTATTCCTCGTCGACGCTGCCTCCCTCGTTGGTCTGTCGGTGCAGCCTGAGGAACGCCGTCGCCAGACGCTGGTCGCGCGTCGCGTCCGGCAGCAGGTCCCCGGCCAGTTGCCAGGTCAGGAACTCGTCGTACGGCAGGTTGTCCGCGAACGCGCGCAGCACCCAGTCGCGCCACGGCCAGACCTCGCGGTGGACATCACTCTGGTAGCCGTAGGTGTCGGCGTAGCGCGCCGCATCGAGCCACTCGACCGCCATTCGCTCGGCGTAGGCGGGCGACGAGAGCAGCCGGTCGACCACGCGCGCCCGGGCGTTCGCTTCCGTGTCCGCGAGGAAAGCCTCGACGTCTCCGAGCGTCGGCGGCAGTCCCGTCAGGGTCTGCGTCACGCGGCGCAGCCAGCGTTCTGGCGGAGCCGCCGGCGTAGGCTCCAGGCCCTCGGCCTCCAGGCGCGCGAGGACGAACGCGTCGATGGGATCACGGGCCCAGTCGTTGTCTTCGGCCGGCGGGATCTCCACCGAAGCTGGCAACGGGCGGAAAGCCCAGTGCTGCTGATAGGCCCCACCACCCGCCACCCAGCGTTCGAGCACGACGCGCTCCGCGTCCGTGAGCGCGATCCCGGACGACGGCGGCGGCATCTGCTCGGACGGGTCGAGGCTCCGGATGCGGCGGACGAGTTCACTGGCCTCGGGCTGCCCAGGCACCACCGCGCGTCGACCGCTCGCGAGAACGACCCGCGACCCGTCCTGATCGTCGAGCCGCAGCCCTGCCTCCCGGGTCGCTGCGTCGGGCCCGTGGCACGCGAAGCACCGGTCAGCGAGCAGCGGCAGGACTTCCCGCGCGAAGTCCGGCGCCTGTGCACGGAGCGGGAGAAGGGTGAGAGCAAGCGTGGTCGCCGCCGTGCGCACGATCATGGCCGCGCAGGATACGAGCGCAGATCCCCCCACCGGCGCGCGGTTTCGATCCCTGTGCGGTGCCCGAGGATCGGCATGGAATAAATACTCAAGATCCACGGAAACTTATCCCTGTCTTGCTGATCGGTGGGAAGCGCGCCGACCGGGCCGATTCGCCCCGCCACTCGCGATGTGAATTCAAATCACTGCAAAATAGATACTTGCGTTGATCCGGATTCGACATGCCAGCCATCGGCCGGGAGCAAGCGCGAGTCCAAGCCAGCCTCGAGCCCGCGCCACAGCCGAGCCATGGAAAGCTTTGGGTAGCCAGCTGCGTTGGCTCCGCGCTACCTTTCCTGAACAACCGTTGCGAACGTAGTCCGAGGGAACACCGAGCGTGTTCGGCCTCACCAGGCGACGCCAGAGCGGATTCGACCACCCGGAGACCCCTCCGTGTCCGATTCCACCATGCGCCCTGTCCAGACGTTCGCCGACCACCTCTCGTCGCTCATCCAGCCGACTTCGTGGGATATCTCTGTTGCCACGGTAGTCGAACGCCTCGCCCATTGGATCGGTAGCGACAGCCTACTGGCCCACCTGACCCCGATCGCCCCGATGCTGGCGGGCACACCGAGCGGCACGGCGCTCGACATCGCCTACGGCACCGAAGACGCCCCGCGCGACTTGGAGAGTGCCTGCGCAGCCCTGGTGGCAGAGATCGAGCTCGAGCGTGACTGGCTCCTCGAGAACACTCCGACCTGGGCCGTCGATGCGACCGAGATCGAGCAGGTCTCCGCCGAGTTCGCCGGGCTGCTCGGGGCCATCGGGCGGCTCCCGCACGTCGCTCCCTGATCCGCGGCGCGGGGGCCTCTCCAGGCCCGCGCACCTGGGCGAGCGGGCGAGCCACCGCGCGTGCCACCGACCCGGCGCACGTCGCCCCCCCACGAAAGTCCCGGCTCTGGCAGGCGTCCACCGGGACCGGCGGGCACTCTGGAACCCTCCGCACCAGGGAACCCTTGGGTTCGCGACGGCTCCGACCCACCAAGTCGAGGGCACTGCTTCCTCGGACGGGACATAGGAACCGCAGCCCTCGATCGCTTACGCTGCCGGTTCCCCCGACTCTGTCGTCGGACACCGTTTCGGGAGCCGACGACGCACCCCGCTCTGTTTACGTAAACCCCACTCTTTCAATGAGTTCTGATACGCAGGTCGCCAAGCTGGTCCTCGAGGGCAAGGAGGTCGAGCTCCCCGTCGTCACCGGCTCCGAGCAGGAGAAGGCCATCGACATCCGCAAGCTGCGGTCCGAGACCGGCTACATCACGATGGACTCGGGCTACGGGAATACCGGGTCCTGCGAGAGCGCGATCACGTTCATCGACGGGGAGAAGGGCATCCTCCGCTACCGGGGCTACCCGATCGAGGAGCTGGCGGCGCGGTGCTCGTTCCTCGAGGTCTGCTACCTGCTGATCTACGGCGAGCTCCCCGACGCGAAGACCAAGGAGGAGTTCGAGAGCGCCGTCACGCGGCACACCCTGATCCACGAAGACATGAAGAAGTTCTTCGAGGGGTACCCGCGCAACGCCCACCCGATGGCGATCCTCGCCTCGATGTTCTGCTCGCTGTCGACCTACTACTCGAGCGACGCGGGCCTCGACCAGAACATCATCCGCCTGATGGCGAAGGCGCCGACGATCGCGGCGTTCTCCTACAAGAAGAGCGTCGGCCAGCCGATCATCTACCCGCGCAACAACCTCGACTACTCGTCGAACTTCCTCAGCATGATGTTCGCGGTGCCGGCGCAGGACTACGTGGTCTCGCCGGTCCTGCGCGACGCGCTCAACCTGCTGCTGATCCTGCACGCCGACCACGAGCAGAACTGCTCGACGTCGACCGTCCGGATGGTCGGCAGCAGCCAGGCGAACCTGTTCGCGTCGATGTCGGCCGGCGTCCTCGCGCTCTGGGGCCCGCTGCACGGCGGCGCCAACCAGAAGGTCATCGAGATGCTGCAGCGCATCTACGAGGACGGCAGCGACTACAAGAAGTACGTCGCGCTCGCCAAGGACAAGGACTCGGGCTTCCGCCTGATGGGCTTCGGCCACCGGGTCTACAAGAACTTCGACCCGCGCGCGCAGATCCTGCGCAAGGCCGCCGAGGGCGTGCTCGCCGAGCTGGGTCTCAAGGACCCGCTGCTCGACATCGCGAAGGCGCTCGAAGAGGTCGCGCTCGACGACCCCTACTTCGTCGAGAAGAAGCTCTACCCGAACGTCGACTTCTACAGCGGCATCATCTACCGGGCGATGGGCATCCCGACCGAGATGTTCACCGTGATGTTCGCGCTCGGACGGCTCCCGGGCTGGATCGCGCAGTGGAAGGAAATGCGCGAAGAAGCGGGCTCCCGGATCTACCGCCCGCGGCAGATCTACACCGGCGCGCCGCAGCGTTCGCTGTCGTGACCTGACGGCCTGGGGGCCCCGAGGGTCCCAGGCTGTGCGAGCGACGGCATGCATGTCGTCGCTGGCTGTCCGGGCGACGGCATGCCCGTCGCTGTGTCACCCGCGCTGCCCGCAAGACGCCGGGCGCGGCCGCAGCAGGGTCAGCGCCCCAGAGCCGGGATCGACACGTTGGTCGGCCGTCCGGCCTCGACGCGCACCGGCTGCCACGGTCCCGCGGCATCGCCGCCGGCTCCCGGCCCGATCGGGCGCGCGCGCACCTCGTAGTCGCCGGGTGCAAGACCGTCGATCCGGAACTTGCCGTCCTGGGCCATCGTCGGCGGGCGCCTGTCGTTCTCGTCGCCCGCGAGGCGGAGCTCGACGAGCGCGAGGTTGCCGGGAAGCCCACCGCCGCCCGCGGGCAGCCCCGTGACCGTCCCCTCGATCACGCCCGCAGCCTGAAGCGTGACGACGCCGGCGTCCATCGTGCCGCCGTTCACGGCGACGACCGGCTCGACGCGCTTCTCGGCGTGGGCCTGGCTCTCGATCGTCATCCGGTACTCGCCGGGCGGCACGTCCTCGATGCGGGCGCGACCCTGCGCGTCCGTTTCGACCTTGGTCGAACCATCACCGAAGGTGAACGACGTCATCCCGCCGCTGTCCGACGCCGGACCACCCACCGCGAGGCCGAAGGCAACCCGGGTCCTCTGCACGGTCTCGCCACCGCCCGACATGCGTGACAGCCGGACCGCTGCGCCGGAGACCGGCGCCCCGTCCTGGTCGACCGCGGTCACCTCGAGGATGCCGACCGGCATGTCGAGATCGCGCCGCATCTCGGCCACGCCAGCCGGGACGACGATCTCATCCCGGTGCTTCACCATCTGCGACCCGCGCCCCCACTCGAGCCGGTAGGTGCC
>JBEAPQ010000192.1:0-14027 GCA_041164325.1 Planctomycetota bacterium
ACCTCGCGCTCGCCTACGGGCTGCAGGAGCGCTTCGACGAGTGTCATCGGTGGTTGGAGCGCCTCTACGTCGAGATGCCGCACAAGCGGCGGATGATCGCGGAGGAGTTCCGGTCCCGAGAGGACTTCGTCGACGCGCTCAGCCGTCACCCCTCGGTGTACGCGAACCTTGCCCACAGTTTCCCGTGCTGGTTCCCCGACAAGGAAGCCTGCTGATGTCACGCACCCGCCCTCTTTCCGCATCGTCCCACTCGTCACGCGCCGCGTGGCGGGTCCGTTCCTGGGTGCTGGCGTCCCTGGCTCTGCTCTTCGCGTTGGCCTCCACGAGCCCGGCGCCGGGTGACGTGACCCGCAATGGCGGCATCATCATCCTCCCGGCTCCGACCCATGCGCTGAGCTGGGGCAAGAACGTGCGCCAGACCTACGGCTTCGCGGCGGGGCAGGACGTGGTGTTCCAGATGGACCCGCGCATGAGCTGTGCCCTCCTGATCGCGAGCGCCGGGCCGACCGCGGCACCGATCGGCAACATCCAGGGGCAGCTCCTGACGGTCCGGTCTCGGGATCTCCGCACGTTGAAGGGCGCAGGCTTCGACTCGATCCGCCTGCAGGTCGTCGGGTCCGGTGCGATTGGCTACGACCTCTGGTTCGACCTCGCGGCCAACGGGAACGTCACGGTGACCCTCCGCTGACCCAGGGCGGTCCGGAGGTCGCGCCCTCGGCGCCGCGCAGCGTCACTCTCGGCGGAGGACCATCCAGAGCTGCGCCGGCACGTTGGTCGTGATCGCGTCGAGGCCCGCGGCCTTGCAGCCGAGCAGCGACAGCTCGGCATCGACCGTGTAGGTGCAGACGAGGTAGCCCCGTGCGTGGAGCGCCTCGATGTCTGCGAGCCGGAGTGACGAAGCGCTCCAGTGCACCATCGATACGCCGAGGCTGTCGATCTCGGCGAGGCGTTCGGACGTGAGTTCTCCGCTGCCGAGCGCGCCGAGCGTCACATCGGGGGCAAGCGCACGCACGGCGCGGAGCCAAGCCCAATCGAAGGACTGGACGAGCACGGCGTCGGCGCACCCGGTGGCGCGCAGCACGTCGAGCATGGCCTCGGGGGCGCAGTCCTTGTGCTCGACCATGGGCACCGCGTGCTGGCCGATCAGCTCGAGCGCGGCGGCCAGGGTCGGGATCTTCGTGCCCGCGTGGGACGGGCCGCGGTAGGACCCGGCATCGAACCGGTCGAGTTCGACCGACGGCACGCCGCGGACTGCGATGCCCTTCTGTCCGAGCACGGCCCCGGCATCGGTCGTCCTGTCGAGCGTCGCATCGTGCAGGCAGACGAGCACGCCGTCCGACGTCGCGTGGACGTCGAGTTCCACCATGTCGGCGCCCTCTTCGATGCCTGCGCGGAAGGCGGGCAGCGTGTTCTCGGGCCATGTGGCCGAGGAGCCCCGGTGCGCGACGACGAGTGGTGCCCGCGCTGCGCGGGCGAGGAGTCGCTCGGACAGCTGCGTGCGGTGGGCGGGCCCGGGCGAGGGGGTGCCGCCGGTCGAAGCGCATCCGGAGACGGTGACCGCCATGAGGATCGGCAACGTAGCGGAGAGGAGCAGACGTGCGAGGTCGGACAACACCCGACAGACGCTACCGGATCGCATCAAGGGGCGACCAAGGGCGGTTATGGTTCGGCGCCATGGCGATGCGCGCCCCGTTCTGTCCGTCCGAGATCCTGCTGCTGGGTCCTGGCCCCTCGCCCGTCGACCCTGCGGTCTCCGCAGCGATGGCGGCTCCGACGCTCGGCCACCTCGATCCCGAGTTCGTCGCGCTGATGGACCGCGTCCAGCAGGACCTCCGCCACGTGCTGGGCACGACCAACCGCTTCACGATCCCGATCTCGGGAACGGGCTCCGCCGGCATGGAGGCGGCGGTCGTCAATCTGGTCGAGCCCGGCGACCGCGT
The DNA here is from genome assembly GCA_041164325.1 of Planctomycetota bacterium. Lineage (GTDB taxonomy): Bacteria > Planctomycetota > UBA1135 > UBA1135 > UBA2386 > JAQCBR01. Next base: position 1,941 of record JBEAPQ010000192.1, read on the forward strand.
GGTCGTCGGCGTGCACGGCGTCTTCGGCGGACGGATGGTCGACCTCGTCCGTCGCCAGGGTGGCGAGGCGGTCATCGTCGAAGCACCGTTCGGCCAGCCGCTCGACCAGGACGCGATGGCGCGCGCGATCCGCGGCGGGCCGACCCGCCTCGTGGGCTTCGTGCACGCCGAGACGTCGACGGGGGTCCTCCAGCCGTTCGACGGCATCGTCTCTGCGGCGCGGGAGGTCGGGGCGCTCGTCCTCGGCGACTGCGTGACGAGCCTCGCCGGCGCGCCCGTGGACGCCGACCAGAGAGGTCTGGACGCCGTCTATTCAGGCACCCAGAAGTGTCTGTCGGTCCCACCCGGTCTCGCGCCCTTCACGCTCTCCGAGCGGGCGATCGAGCGGATCCGCGGTCGGGCCAAGCCTTCGACGTCCTGGTACCTCGACGTCGGGCTCCTCTCCGCCTACTGGCACGAGGGCGGGGACCGCGTCTACCACCACACGGCGCCCGTGCAGATGGTCTACGGACTCGCTCGCGGCCTGGACCTCGTCGTCGACGAGGGGCTGGATGCCCGCTTTGCGAGGCATCGGGATGTCGCCGAAGCGCTCTACCGCGGCCTCGAAGTGCTCGGTCTCCGGTGCCTGGTCGAGCCGGCGGTCCGGACGCCGATGCTGACGGCAGTGGGCGTTCCGGAGGGCGTGGATGAGGCAGGCCTGCGGCGTCACCTCCGCGCTGCGCACCACATCGAGATCGGGGCCGGGCTCGGGGCATTCCGGGGTCGGGCCGTGCGGATCGGGCTGATGGGCCACGGGGCACGGCTGCCCAACGTCCGTCGGCTGATCGCGGCTCTCGGAGATGGGTTGGCGTTGGCGGGTCAGCCGGTCGACGTCGGGGCGGCGCTGCGCGCTGTCGGCTGATTCCCGGGGCGGGTGCACGTAGCATCCGGCGCGTGGAGCAGCCCTACGACATCGACGCCCAGATCCGCGACAGCATCCAGACGAAGGAGCGATTCCTCTCCGAGTGCAGCGATGCGCTCCGGCGGCTCTGTGAGCTCGCGACCGCGACCGTGCTCGGCGGCGGCAAGCTGATGTTCTGCGGGAACGGCGGCTCGTCCTGCGACGCCGCCCACGCGGCCGGCGAGTTGATCGGATGGTTCGAGGACAAGGACCGGGAGGGGATCCCGGCCCTGGCGCTCGGGCACGAGACGCCGTCCGTCACGGCGATCGGCAACGATGCTGGCTTCGAGCACATCTTCTCCCGGCAGGTCCGCGCTCTCGGGCGCCCGGGCGACCTGTTGATCGGCATTTCGACGTCCGGGGGTTCCCGCAACGTGGTCCGTGCGATGGAGACCGCGCGCGCGATGGGGATCGCGACGGCGAGCTTCGGCTCGACGCGCGGGGGGCCGGTCGCGGACCTGTCCGACGTCGCGATCGCCGTGCCCTCGACCTCGACCCCGCGGATCCAGGAGTGCCACCTGGTGACGGTGCACGTGCTCTGCGGCTGGCTCGAGGCCGCGCTGCGCGCTGCGCGCAGCGGGCTGCACGGGTGAGCCCGTGGCTGCGTGCGGCCGGCCTACTTGCCGGCCGGCGCAGGAGCCGCTTCGAACGGCAGGGCAGAGCCGAGCCGCTCCCGGATCTGCTCGGTGGCCTGTTCGAGGCTGCTGGGCGGCGTGGGGTTCTCGGTGATCACGCGCAGGGCCGCAGCGAACACGCCGTCGTGGCCCTCGACCGCGACCATCGGGCCGTCGTGTCCCTGGAGTGCTGCCTTCGCGGCGTCTTCCAGGAGGGGGTGGGCGAAGTGCGTCCGCGCCGGCGTGTTCTCCATGCCGGTCGACGGGGCGTAGGTGCCGAGCACGGGCAGGTGGGGGAACGCAGCGTTGCCCATCTGCCGGCAGGCGCGCAGCGCAGAAGCGACCTCCGGGAGCGGAGCACGGCTCGCCACGACCAGAAACGTCGTGCCGCCGACGCCGTCGCCCGCATGCCATGCCAGCTCCTTGCCCAGGTGCGTGCCCGGCAGGACATGCGTCCCTGCTTGCAGCGGGTTCGGACGGAGGTCCGAGCGCAGCGTGGTGCTCGGGAACATCGCGATCGTGCCGCGAACGAGGTCGTGGCTCGCGACGTAGACGTGCATCGGCTCGTCGAGCCGAAGCTCGAGCCGGAGCGGGAACTCGGTCGGCAGCTGGGCGGCGGGCTCGATCGGGGCCCGGGAATCGCCGCCGGACCATGAGGTCGTGGCCGGCGACCGGACCGCCAGGTTGCCCCACAGCAAGGTGAGGGTCACGGCGGCCGCGGCGGCGACCGCGAGGCTGCGGGTTCGTGGCAGGGAGGGCATGGGCGCGCGTTCCTGCGTTCCTATCGGCCGTTCGGGCCGATTCCTTCAGGTCGTCCGCCGGTGGACCCGTTTCGGCGACGCCTGGTCGGTCGGCATCATGACGATCGTGTCGAGGTTCACGTGGGCGGGCTGTGCCAGGACGAAGGCGATCACGTCGGCGATGTCATCCCCGGTCAGGGGGCGCATTCCGTCGTAGACCGCGGCGGCACGAGCTTCGTCTCCCCGAAAGCGCACCACGCTGAACTCGGTGTCGACCATGCCCGGGTCGATGCTCGTCACGCGAACTCCGTGGCCGAGCGTCTCGTAGCGCAGCGCCTGGGTGATGGACTGCAGCATGCGCTTGGTTCCGCAGTAGACGCTGCCCCCTTCGTAGGTCTCGTGGGCCGCGATCGAGCCGATCATGACGACCTGGCCGGAGCCGCGCTCGACCATGCCCGGCACGACCCGGCGCGTCACGTGGAGCACGCCCATGACATTGGTCTCGACCATTTCCCGCCACGCTTCGCCGGTGGCCTCCAGGATGGTCTCGGTGCCGCGGGCGAGTCCTGCATTGTTGATCAGCACGTCGATCGGGCCGTGGTGCGCGATGGCCGCCTGCAGGAACGTCTCGACCGAGGCCTCGTCGGTGACGTCCAGCGCGTGACGGAAGGCGCTCGGGGCGACTTCGGCGAGCCGTTCGACGCGACGGGCGCCGAGCGAGAGGCGGTAGCCGTCGGCGGAAAGCCGCCTTGCCGCGGCGGCGCCGATCCCGGAGCTCGCTCCAGTGAGGACGACGTGCTTCATCGTGATGCCTGTGGGGAGAGGGTGGCGAAGGTGTTGCTCAGGAAGGCCAATGCTGCGCGACGAGCCGGACTGCGAGCAGGGCGCAGACGCCGAGGACGGCGACGCGGATGGCGCCGTGGCCGCGCTTCAGGCTGAAGCGTGCGGCGGCGAACGAGCCGATCGCAGCGCCCAGCGTGAGGGAGAGTGCCGGACCCCAAACGATCTCGCCTGCGATCGCGAAGGCGATGAGGCTCGTGATCGCCGAGCAAGCGACGAGCGCGGTCTTGGCGATGTTGATGTGGACGAGATCCCGGCTGTGCACGTGCTGGAGCGCGAGGATCGCGAGCAGCCCCACTCCAACCTGCAAGAAGCCCATGTGCACGCCCACGGCGGTGAACCAGAGAGCGGAGGCGAGTCGGGAGCTTCCGCCGTGCTCCTGCGGGTTCTTCCCCGGACGCATCAGCAGCCGGTGGGTCAGGCAGACGATGACGGCGAGCAGCGATGCGTCGTAGACCCACGTCGGCAAGCGGATCGCGAGGAGGGTCCCCGCGACCGCGCCGGGCAGCGTCCAGAGCGCGTAGCCGAACGCTGCCGCCGGGACGCGCTCGCCGCGTGAGCGGAAGCCGAGGATCCCGCCCAGGGCGAGGCCCAGGGCTGCCGGTCGCATGCTCGCATTGGCCGCAAGGGTGTCGAGCCCCGCTGCCATGTCGAATGCCAAGAGGGCCAGGACCCCGCCCGCCCCCGCCAGGTTGTTGATGAAGCCCATCGCCACGCCGGTCAGGCAGACGATGAGGCTGGCGAGGACGGGGTCCAATGTGTCGGCCCGAGGCGGATCAGGCGTTCAGCAGGTGCTGAACCATCTCGCGCTCGTCGCGGAGCTCGCCCGTGCTCTTGGCGATCTGGGCGCGGGCGTAGTCGTCGAGCACGAAGTCCTCGACGATCTGCCAGTTGCCGCGGCCGTCGGTCGTGCAGGGGAACGAGCAGACGATGTCCTTCGGCATGTCGTAGGCGCCGCCCGAGAACACGCAGAGCGAGACCGGATCGTCGGCCGTCGTGACGCTGTAGAGCGCGGCCGCGTGCTCGATCGCCGCGTTGGCGGCGGACATCGCCGACGAGAGGCCGCGCGCATCGATGATCGCCTTGCCCCGCTCCTGGACGGTGCGGACGAACTCGCCCTCGAGCCACGCCTGATCACCGATGACCTCGCGGGCGGGCTTGCCGCCGATCGTCGCGTTGGTCCAGTCGGGGAACTGCGTGTTGCTGTGGTTGCCCCAGATCGCGCAGCGGGCGACGTCGTTCCAGTGCACGCCGGCCTTCAGCGCGAGCTGGGCCTTGGCGCGGTTCTGGTCGAGACGCGTCATGGCGGTGAACCGGTCGTTCGGGACGTCCGGGGCCGCGTGCATCGCGATCAGGCAGTTCGTGTTGCAGGGGTTGCCGACCACCACGACGCGCACGTCGCTGCTCGCGTGTTCGTTGATGGCGCGCCCCTGGCCCGTGAAGATCGGGCCGTTGTCCAGGATCAGGTCCTTGCGCTCCATGCCCTTGCCTCGCGGCTTGCTGCCGACGAGCAGGACGAGGTCAGCGTCCCGGAAGGCGACGTTCGGGTCGTCGCTGGCCTGGATGTCGCGAAGAAGGGGGAACGCCCCGTCCTCGAGCTCCATGCAGACCCCGCGCAGAGCGCCGAGGGCTGGGGTGATCTCGAGGAGTTGCAGGGCAACGGGGGTGTCCTTGCCGAAGATGTCGCCGTTCGCGATCCGCGGCAGGAGGCTGTAGCCGATCTGGCCGGCCGCTCCGGTGACGGCCACGCGCTTCACTTGGGTCATGCCCGGCATTCGAGCAGGACCCCTGCCCCGATCCAAGCAGCTCGGAAACTCGTGTCGGATCCGAGCGAGAGGCCCCGGCCTCAGCCTTCGCCTTCGACCAGCAGGCGCTCGGCGACGACGGGCGCCAGCATCTCATCGCGGACCATCAGCCAGTCCGGGTGGCGGCTGCAGACCTCGTACGCGTGGCGATTCTCGAACACGGCGAACAGGCACAGCGTGAATCCCCGGTTGTCCGCGGACAGGTTGTCGACGACCGCGAGATGGAGGACGCCGGGGAGCGTCTCGACGAGTTCCGCCAGGGCCTGGCGCGCCGTGCGCACACGGTCGAGCGTCACGCCCTCGCGGAGGCGGTAGAGCGCAGAGTAGTGGAACGTCGAGGAAGCCATCGGTCCGGGCTGCGAGGGGCTGGTGACCGCGGACACCGGCCGGCAGCGGCGCGGCATCGTCGGTCAGCGCCCGGATCGATGCGATTCCAAACGAGCGGAATGGGCAGCCGAATGCGCGGCGGTCAGGCTGCCTGACCGCCGTCGTGGGCCCGGAGCTGGAGGGGGCGCCGCGCGCTCTCTTCTTCGCCGAGCAGGTGGCCGTGGTGGACTTCGTCCTCCTCGGCCTGCCAGCAGAACACCACAGGTCCGTCCAGCGTTCGGCCAGGGATGTGGATCGTCAGCGGCGACATCCGCAGGACCTCGAGGCCGAGCTCCTCGAACTCGTGCCGCGCGGCGGAGATCCCGGCATCGAGCCCGGTGAGCCGGGAGTCGATCGCCTGGACCGCGGTGCGGAGACCCTCGGGCGTCCTGGCCGTGCCCAGCTGCTCGCGGAGACGCCGCAGGAGGCGCTTCTCGGCCCGCCGCTCCTCGATCTCCCCCGCAATGCTGCGGAGCAGGGGAATCAAGCGGTTGGCTTCGGCCAGCGTGTAGGTCGCATTCATGGCCAATCTTCCGGGCAAACTCGATGTCGGGGGCTTGCCAGGGCGAGGTGGGTTCTCGCACCTCGTCGCTGACAACGTCCCTAGCCGGGAATCACGGGCTGGTTACCGCGACTGCGTCCGGGACGCTGATCAAGTCTTCCGCGCGACGCGGCGCCGGGATGCAGCGCGTGGGGCGATCGTCCCGGACTGGAACGCGCATGGTCCCAGGGAATCGGACCATGCGGGCAGGGCTCCGGTGTCAACGGCGGGACAGGGACACCGTCTGCGAACCCGTCTCCCCCGACGCGAGCGCGTGCTCGGTGGTCTCGCCGTCCGGCCAGCGGACCGTGATCCGCGCGACCTGCTCCTGCCCCAGCCCGAACCAGCGGGTTCCGCCCGCCTGCGTGAGATAGGAGGCCCCGGCCTGGGCCTCGGCCACGGCGATCGGGCCGGTCGCGGAGTGGAGCGTGATGCGGGCGCCGATGCCGGTCGGGTTGCCGACCGGACCCTGGAGCCGGACGCCGAGCCAGCGGCCGCCATCGCCCCGCTGCCGGAGGGCGCGCAGCGGGCCATCGCTCTGCGTGACGAGCAGCCCGGGGACGCCGTGCCCCGCGACGTCGTCGACGAGCAGAGCCTTCGCGTCCCCGCCGATCACGATCCCGGAACGGAAGGCCGGGACCGGCTCGAGACCGCGGTCACTGCCCCGGAGCCACAGCGACAGCCCGCCCGCCATCCGCCCGGTCTCCGGCTCGTTCGAGTCGAAGTTGTGGGCGAGGACGACGTCCATGCGCCCGTCGCCATCGAGGTCCTCGATGGCGACGCCGAAGGCAGGCGCGATCTGCGCGAGCCGGGGCAGGGGTTCCGCCACGAACGTGCCGTCGCCCTGGTTGCGCCAGAGGACGTGCGCGAGCTCGGTGGCGACCAGGTGTTCCGCCTCGGCGAGGCCACGCTCGGCGTAGATCTCGCCGAGCGAAGCGCGCGCGAACTGGTCGTAGGTCGGGAACTGCTCGGCCAGGAACGGCATCGCGCGGCTGCTGCAGCTGCGGCCACGGACCGGTAGCAGCGTGTCGCCCTCGTACTTGGCCTCGACCACGTCCAGCGTCCCGTCCGCATCGAAGTCGCGCGCGAACAGCTCGGTCGGATGTGCGGCCGACGCCTTGTACTTGGTGTTCAGTCCCTGGTTCGTCGTGATGACGTCGAGGTCCAGGTCGCCGTCGACGTCGCCGATCGCGATGCCGTTCCACCAGCCCGCGTGGTCCGCGAAACCAGCCTCCGGCGATGCGTCGACGAACCGCCCTCCCTCGTTGCGGAACAGACGGACGGGGCGCCAGCGTGCCGCGACGATCAGGTCCTGGTCACCGTCGTCATCGACGTCGGCAAAAGCCGCGCTGGTCACCATGCCGACGCGCCGCAGTGCCGGCGCCACGTCCTCGGTCACGTCGGTGAACCTTCCGCCCTCATTGCGGTAGAGCCGGCTGGGCGGCGTCTCCGGATACCGGCCGGGCACGACGCGGCCCCCGACGAAGAGGTCCAGATCGCCGTCGCCGTCGAAGTCGACCGCGGCGGCCGGGCCGCTGGCGTCGGCGTAGGGTGGCAGGGCGTCCTCGTCTTGACGGAAACCGCCGGTTCCGTCATTGCGGTAGATCCGGTCCCGCAGGCTTGCGTCGCCTGCAGCGACCTCCGAGGTCCCGCTGGCCACGAAGAGGTCGAGGTCGCCGTCGCCGTCCACGTCGAACAGGAGCGCTCCCTGGTCCTCACGATCGGCATGGTCACTCCACGGGCCAGCGGCCTTGCGCCACCTGTCCGCCCCGCGGAGGAGGAGGGTCCCTCCCTGCCCGCGTGCGCCGCCGACGAACAAGTCGTCGAGACCGTCCCCATCGACGTCGCCTGCCGCGATCCCGGGCCCGAGCTCGGAGTGGCGATGGGGCAAGAGGGGCTGCACCGCGAAGTCGTCGAACGGCAGTTCGCGGTGCGTCACGTCGAGGCCCAACTGCATGGCTGCCTCCGTGAAGCGCGGCAGCTCGCGCGCGTGATCGATCGAGTTGCCGTTGTCGGGCTCGGCAATCGTGTAGCGGAAGCCATGTCCCAGCCCCTCGACCACCTGTTCCATCCCGCTCGGCCAACGGACCACCAGCTCATCGATGGCCTCCGCGTCGCCGAGTCCGAAGTGCACCAGGGCTTCGTCGGTCGAGAGGTATCCGCCCTGGAGCGTGACGAGGCGCTCGAGGCGGCGGTCGCCGACGCGCGCGGTCAGTCGCGCACCGATGCCATGGCGGTTGGTGCCGCGACCGTCGAGTCGGAGGATGACGGATCGACGTGCGGCACCGGTCCGGTTCTCGTACAGCGCGGGTGGCTCGTTGAGGTTGGAGACGATCAGGTCGAGGTCGCCGTCGCCGTCGAAGTCCGCGAACGCGGCGCCCTGACTGACGGCCTCCAGGTCCAGGCCCCACTCCGCCGAGCGATCGAGGAACTTCGGCGGGGAGCCAGGGGTCGGATGGTCGTTCCGGAGAGCGAGGTTCCGCTCGCGGACGGGTGGCAGGGAGCGCGCCAGCGCGATCGCGTCCTGGCGACGCCCCGCGTCCCAGAGTTCCCGGAACCGGATCTGCGCGTCGGGATCGTTGTCGAAGCGCGGGATCCCGTTGGTCACGAACAGATCCTCGGCGCCGTCGTTGTCGAGGTCGCCGAACTTCAGTGACCACGTCCAGTTCGTGTTCGACACGCCGGCCATCGGCGCGCACTCCCAGAAGCGACCGGTCCCCGAGTTCAGGAACAGCGCGTTCCGCATGATCTGCGGCGGGTTGCCGTTCTCGAGGAACCAGCCGCGGTCGCCCATGTCGCCCATCAGGACCTTGGCCTTGTAGTGCGTTCGCATCGCCATGTCGGCGACGACGAAGTCGAAGCGACCGTCCTGGTCGACGTCCGCGAAGTCGGCGCCCATCCCGAAGTAGGCGATGTGGGGCAGGGCTGTGGCGGTCACGTCCTCGAACGTGCCGTCGCCGCGGTTGCGGTAGAGGCGGTCCGGGGATTCCAGGTCGTTCGCGACGTAGAGATCGAGCCAGCCGTCGTCGTCGTAGTCCCACCACGTTGCCGACAGGCCGAGTCCCTGGTCCTCGATGCCGGCGTCCTCGGTCACATCCGCGAACTTCCCCCCGTCGTTGCGGAACAGGCGGTCGGACTGGCCCGCATAGAAGAGTCGTCCGGCGAACGCGAACAGGTGATCCTCGTAGCCGGGCGGCACCTCGAGCGCGCCGCCGTCGTCGGCGACGAGGCGGCGCGGCATCGGCGGGGCCATCGCGCGGATCGACTTCTGGAGGCCGCGCGGCAGCTTCGCCGACTCGAGCAGCTCCGGCAGCAGCGACTGCAGGAACACGCGGTTCGTGGCCAGGTAGAGGTCGAGGTCGCCGTCGTTGTCGTAGTCGGCGAAGGCCGGCATCGTGCTCGCGCCGACGTGGGCGAGGCCGACCTCGCGCGCGCAGTCTTCGAAGGTCCCGTCGCCGCGGTTCCGGAACAGCAGGTTCGGCGACTCGGTGTTGGCGACGTAGATGTCGAGATCGCGGTCGCCGTCGAAGTCGACCATCGTGCAGCCGCTGCCCCAGGCGTCGCCGCCGCCGACGCCCGCCCGTTCGGTGATGTCCTCGAAGCGGAAGGGTGCGACCTGTCGGTAGAGTCGGTTGGGCCCGTCTTGGCTGACGATGTAGACGTCAGGCTGACCGTCGCCGTCGACATCTCCCACCGCGACGCCGGCGCCGTTGTAGACGTAGGGGAGGATGTTCTCGGGGAGCAGGGTGTTGCCCGCGGTGATCCCGCAGGTCTCGGGCGCGTGGCGGACGAAGATCGTCGCCGCTCCGGACTCCCGCGCGCGCAGCGGCTCGGCGGTCACGCCGGGCGGCAGCGCGCCGCCCTCGTTCCGGCAGGCGCCGAGCAGCAGGGCCAAGAGGGCCGGGGTGATCCCGGCCGCGGCGCGCGGGCATCGCTTCATCGGGGACGATGGTAGGGGAGAGGAAGAGGCGGTCCACGGCGTTCGCCGCCGCCGGTCGGGTGGATATGCTCCCTCGCCATGGCGGTAACTGGAGGGGGCACCGCGGCGCGCGTCTTCGTCGGCGCAGCGGATCCGTGGCCCGGGGCGATCCGGGAGATTCTGACGGCGGCGCGCCGGAATGTAGGCGAGCTCGACCTGGGCTCCGTGGCGGTCATCGTCCCGGGCGGGCGCGCGCGGAGGCACCTGCTCCGGCTGCTCGCGGAGCAGGCCGTGCGCGAGGGCCTACGTCTCGTTCCGCCGAGGGTCCTGCTGCCCGGCTCGGCCGAGGAGTCCCTCCGCGAGCCGATCGTCGATGCCGAGGCTGTGGCCAGCGACGAAGCGGTCGCGCTGGCCTGGACGCGTGCGCTCGACGAGGCCGAGCCAAAGGACCGCGCCGTACTGGTGCCCGGTGGATGGCAGCGGTTCGAACGGCGACTGCGCCATGCCGCGTCCCTCGCCGCTTCGCATGCCGAGCTCGAGACCGCGTGCAGCAGCGTCGAGCTCGCCGCGCGAGAGGTCGCCGCTCTGGAAGGCGACCCGACACGCTACTTCGCGCTGGGTCGGGTGGCAGAAGCCGCACGCCGCTTCCTGCAGGCAGCCGGTCTGGTCGAGCCCTCCGTCCGTCGCGTGCGCCTCGGCGAGCAGCCGGTGGCCCCGGTGTCTGCGGTCTTCGTGCTCGGCGTGTTCGAGGCCAGCCCCGGGCTGCGGCGGCTGCTCGCGGATCTGGGCGGGACGCTGACCGTGCTCGTCGTCGCGGACGGGAGTGATTCCGTGAGATTCGACGGGCTGGGTTTGGCCCGCGTGGGCAAGGCCGACCGGGATCTCCCCGAAGTTCCCCTCCCACGGATCCATGTGGCGGGTTCCCCCGCGGACCAGGCCGAGCTGGCCGTGGAACGCCTGGCGCGTGGCGCCGACGCCGGGCGCATCGACGCGGACCAGACGGTCGTCGTCCTGGCCGACGAAGGGCTCGCGGATCCCGCGACTCGGGTGTTCTCTGGGCATGGGCTCGGCCTCCACCTGGGTCGCGGCGTTGCGCTGAGGCAGCGCCCGGAGCTGCGGCTCCTGCGCCGGTTGGTCGAACACCTCCGCGAGCCGACGACCAAGACGCTCGCTGCGCTCGTTCTCGAGCCGGCGTTCGCACGGTTGGTCGAAGCCGAGGTCGGGGACGAGTCCGTCGATGCTGTGGCTGTCGTCGCGGACTGGCGTCGCGAACACTCCGACCTCGCGCTCCCGGCGGACGGGGCCGCGGTGCCGGCCACCGACCGTCTGTTTCCGACGCTTTGCGGCGTCGTGGACCAGGTCGTCGCACCGCTGCGCGGTCAGCGGCCGCTCACAGCAGCGGCGACTCCCGTGCTCGACATCCTGCGTCGAGCTTTCGGCGAGCCCTCCGAGGATGACCCGGCCCGCGATGCTGCTCTCGCCGCTGTGCGAGACCAACTGTCCGCCTGGGATGCCCTCCATCCGAGCCTCGTGCCGGAAGTGCTTGGCGCAGAGGCCATCGCCAGTCTCGCGTCGCTGGTCGGCGCCCGGTTCATTCCCCTCGAACCGCGGGCTGATCAGATCGAGGCGATCGGCTGGCTCGAACTGCCTCTCGATCCGGCCGCGCACGCGATCGTGATCGGGTGCAACGACGGAGCGGTACCCTCGCGGCTCGAAGACTCGTTCTTTCCGGACAGTCTGCGTCGCCGCCTCGGCATGAACGACGGGCGGATGCGCGCGGCGCGGGATGCCGCCGTGTTCCTGGTCGCGTGCGCGCGTGATGCCGAGTTCGTGCTCGGTCGGCGTGGGCTGAACCAGGACCCGCTCCAGCCCAGCCGGTTCCTGATGCAGGGGCAGGGTGCGGACCTCGCCGAGCGCGTGCTCGCTCTCGTGCGCGAGCCAGAAGAGCGCGTCGAACGGCGCCCCGAGCGCCAGTCGTTCGCGCGCCCGGCAGCCCCCGAGGGAGCATTGCCCCGTGCCGACTGGCCGACCGAGATGTCGGTCTCTGCGTTCAAGCTCTACCTGCAGAGTCCCTACCACTTCTGGCTCCAGCGCATCCAGCGCCTGAGTCTGTTCGAGCTGGCCGGGGACGAGCTGGACGCCAAGGGCGTCGGGAACTTGCTGCACGCGGTGCTCGAGGAACTTCCGATCAGCGGTGTCGCCGAGTCGACGGACGCCCAGGCGGTCGGGGACTGGCTCGTCGCGCGCTTGGACGCAAAGCTGACCGAGCGCGCGGGGTCGAAGCGGGATGTCGTTCTGCGTCTGCAGGAGCGGCTGCTCGCG
>JBEAPQ010000193.1:0-3670 GCA_041164325.1 Planctomycetota bacterium
CCGGGGCGTCGGCGGACTCGCCGAAGCCGAGTGGATACAGCTCCGGATCGATGTCGCCGGGGAGGTCTGCGGCCGCATCCTCGGCCGCACGGCGGCGCGCGCGGCTGCCGCCCGACGCGTCGGGGTTGTTGTTCTCGACGATCGCGTAGGCGAGCGACGGATCGGCGGGATGGAAGCGCACGCCGATGCGGCCGATGTCGCCATCGGCGATTCCGGAGACCTTCTTCCACGAGTCTCCGCCGTCCGTGCTGCGCCAGAGCGCGCTGCCCGGGCCCTCATCACGGAAGTCCCACGCACGGCGGCGGCGGTCGTAGCTCGCCGCGAGGATCGTGTCGGGGGCTGCTGGGTGCACCGCGAGGTCGACGAAGCCGACGTCCGCATCGATGTGCTTGACGAGGCCCCACGTCTTGCCGCCGTCGGTCGTGCGGTAGATGCCGCGGTGCTCACCGGACGAGTAGAGGGGGCCGAGCGCTGCGACATAGACGCGGTCCGGATCGGTCGGGTGCACGACGATCCGGCCGATGTGGTCGGTGCCCTCCAGCCCGACGTGCGTCCAGGTCTTGCCACCGTCGGTCGACTTGTGGACGCCGTCGCCCCAGTACGAGCTGCGTTGGTTGTTGGCTTCACCCGTCCCGACGTAGAGCACGTCTGGATGGGACGGTGCGACGGCGAGGTCGCCGATCGAGAACGCCGACTCCTTGTCGAACAGGACGTCGAAGCTCTGGCCGTTGTTCGAGGTCTTCCAGATGCCGCCCGTCGCGGTCACCGCGTACCAAGTGAAGCGGTCGTTCGGAGCCACTTCGATGTCGACGATCCGGCCGCCGAAGTTGGCCGGCCCGATGCTGCGCCACGTGGACGACGCGAGGAGGTCACCTGCGGACTGGGCCGCGAGCGGAAGGGCGCCGAGGGCCAGCGCCACGGCCGTGTGGAGATGGGTGCGCATGGTTCAGTTCCGGCTGTTCGGGGTCTGGGTGAAGGGCGTCGACAGAGGGGTGTTCGTTCCCGCGGGGTCCGCGCGAACGGTCAGCGGCTGGACGAGCTTGTCCTCGCCGTGCTCGAAACGGATCGAGTAGCTGCCGGGGTCGATGGGGCTTCCGCCCCGCCGTCCGCCGCCCTGGCGGAGGTTCCACTCGAGCACGTGGAGGCCCGCGCGGTCGGCGACGTTCATCGATCCGATCATCGCCCCGCTCGCGTCGTGCACGGTGACCTTGGCGCTCTTGCCCGGCGCTTCCGCCAGCCACAGGTGCACGGTCGCCCCGCTCGGGGGGTTCGAGGCCCGCCACGCGTCATGGCCGAGCGTCACCTTGCTCCGGGTCACCCACAGCGTCGCGCGCTCGGGGCGGAACAGGATGGTGCCGACCTCGTCGTCGTCTTCCTTCAGCTGGCGCAGCGGAGCGATGTCGAGGACCCAGATTCCGCGGCCGTGGGTCGCCGCGATCAGGTCACCGTCGCGGTCGTGCACGTGGAGGTCACGGACAGCGACGGTGGGCAGCCCCATGCTGAGCTCGTGCCACGTGCGGCCCCGGTCGCTGCTGACGTGGCAGCCGAACTCGGTTCCGACGTAGAGCATCTCGCTGCGGCGGGGGTCCTCGCGCACGACGTGCGCCGGGCTGTGCGACGGCAGTCCGTCGGTCAGCGCGCGCCAGTTGTCACCGTGGTCCTCGGACACGAACACGTAGGTCTCGTGTCGTCCGAGCGGTGCCCGTCGAACGTCACGTAGACGCGGCCGTCGGCGTGGTGCGACGCCTCGATGCTGCTGACGTAGCGCGGGCCGGGCAGCCCGATGATCTTGTCGTGGATCTCGGTCCACGTCTGGCCGCCGTCCGGCGAGTGCCAGAGGGCGCCGTCATCCGTCCCGACGTAGAGGACGCCCGCGACGCGCGGCGACTCGGCGAAGGCCGTGGCCGTTCCTCGCTCCGTCAGGCCGAGTTCCGGCGAGATCGAGCGGCTGCGGTTGCCCCGGTCGAGCGACACGGCGGCGCGCCGGCCCGCCATGTAGAGGATGCGTGCGTTGTGCGGCGACACGGAGAACGGGGTGTCCCAGTTCCAGTCGCCCGCGTCGTCGGGCTTGTTCACCCGGTAGGTGCGGCCGGTCCGCAGGTTCACGCGGCCGAGTCCGCCGTTCTGGCTGGTCGCGTAGTAGGTGTCGGGGTCCTGCGGATCGACGATCGCGCGGAAGCCGTCGCCGCCGAAGGTCGTGACCCACTCGGACGTGGCGATACCCTCACGCCAGCGGGTGCGGGACGGTCCCGACCACGTGCCGTTGTCCTGGAGGCCGCCGTGCACGCGGTAGGGGTCCGCGTTGTCCGCCTGGGCGTGGTAGAACTGGCCGATCGACAGGTTCGACACGTGGCGCCAGTTCGCGGTCCGGTCGAACGTCTCGTAGACGCCGCCGTCCCCGGCGAGCAGCAGGTGGTCGGAATCGGTCGGGTCCACCCAGATCGCGTGGAAGTCGACGTGCACGTTGCGCTGCACCTCGTCGAACTTCTTGCCGCCATCGAAGCTCGCGAAGAACGGCACGCCCGTCGCGTAGACGTGCTCCGCGTTGCGCGGGTCGACGGCGATGACGCTGTAGTAGAACGGGCGGTCGGTCAGGCTGTTGACGCGGTTCCACGTCATGCCGGCGTCGTCGGAACGGAAGACCCCGCCCGTCTGGAAACCGTTCTCGCCCTGCTGATCCTGCACGTTCTGGCGCTGGCCGCCGAGACGGCCCGCGTAGGGGGCGCCGCCTCCCTGACCGCCTCCGCCGCCGCCACGCCGGGAACCCCAGGTGATCTCGGTCGTGGTCGTCTTGCCATCGCGCACGTAGGTCAACGTCGCCTTTTCACCGCCGCTCGCAGCGCGCACCTGATCGAGCAGCTCGCGGTAGCGGGCGACGGCGGTGTCGCCGACCTTCTGGATGACGTCTCCGACCTGGAGGCCTGCGTCCGCAGAGGGCCCGCCCTGCGTGATCGTCGTCAGCTTCGCGCCCGCGGGGTCGGCCGAGTCCTCGCCCTGGATCCCCATGTAGGCGTTGCCGCCCTCCGGCGCTGCGTTCGCGCGCGTGCGCTCCTCGCCCGTGGCCCAGCCGCTGCGCTCGGTCTCGATGGTCATGTAGAGGATGCGCGGATCGTCGCGGTGGACGGTCAGTCCCGAGCGTCCCCACGGAACCGTCGGCAGGCCGGTGTCGATCCGCGACCACGTGTCGCCGCCGTCCGTGCTGCGGAAGTAGCCAGCCTTCGGGCCGAAGCGCACGGCTGGGTCGTTGGAGTCGAAGCCGTCCCGCATCCGCTCGTACATGCAGGCGTGCACGATCGACGGATCCTTGGGATCGATGCGGACGTCGATGCATCCGGTCTTCTCGTCGAGGTAGAGGACCTTCTGCCACGTCTGCCCACCGTCCCGCGTGCGGAACACGCCACGGTCGGGGTTGTGTCCCCACAGCCGGCCGAGGGCCGCGACGAACACGACCTGCGCGTCGGCCGGATGGATCTCGATGTGCCCGATCTGGAACGTCTCGCGGAGACCGACGTGAGTGAACGTCTTGCCGCCATCCTCGGACCGGTAGACCCCATCGCCGAACGACACCGAGTTGCGCGCGTTCTCCTCGCCGGTCCCGACCCAGATGACGTCCGGGTTGGAGGGGGCGATCGCCACATCCCCGATCGACACCGACGACTGGTTGTCGAAG
>JBEAPQ010000194.1:0-3170 GCA_041164325.1 Planctomycetota bacterium
AGGAGTGGCGCGACTGGGCGAGTGGGCGGGGCGTCGCGGCAGCGGCGACCGGCTACGGCCCGCCGCTCCTGCCCGAGTTCCCCGAGGACGAGGAGCTCGACGGGCTGGACCGCCTGAACGCGATCCGACGCCTGACGTCGACCTTCGGCGAGCCGGCGATCACCGTTGGCGAAGAGGACGAGACCACGACGCTCCGCGAGGGTTGGATCAACGCGCTCGGCGAGTGCGAGCTCGACTCGGAGGCCACGGCTGCCTGCGAAGACCACGCCCGCTTCCTCGGCAAGCACGAAGAGCACTGGGTCTGGCCGGAAGCGCACGAAGAAGATCCGGCGAAGGAAGGCTTCACGCCGCGCGGCATGCGCGCCGGCCTCCGCTCGGTCATCGTGTTCAGCCAGGGCTCACTCGACGCGGTCACCGCCGTCGACCAGTGGATCGGGACCGTCTACCACCGGTTCCCGCTGCTCGAGTACAACATCAACCGCTTCGGCCTGGCCTACGACAACACGGGCAAGTGCGAGGTCATCGTGCTGGACTCCGGCTCGCTCCAGGAGCCGCGCGATCCGCTGCGGGAGAGGCAGGTCGGCTACATCGCTTGGCCCCCGCTCGGCATGACCAACGTGCCGCGCCAGTTCGCCTACACCGAGCACCCGAACCCGCTCGAGGACGTCGGTCTCGACTTCGACGACCAGAAGAACACGGGCTACCCGGTCAGCCTGCAGTTCAGCCACACCGTCGCCCAGCGGCTCGGCGAAGTCTCGATGAAGCTCTACACCGCGAAGAAGCGCGGCAAGGACTACGAGCCGGACGAGGAGGTCCCGTGCTGGCTGCACACGCCGTCCGAGCCGCTCCTCAAGCGGCTCGCGCTGAGCGACGTGGTCTTCGTGATCCCGAAGGAGGTCCTCGCGGCCAACGAGGACTACATCGCGGTCGTCAAGCTGACGTTCAACACGAACCCGCGCGAGCTGAAGTGGTGGTTCAAGACCGGCGCGCAGGCGCAGGGTCTCGGCCGGCTCAAGTGATCGCCGATGCGTCGGCGGTGCGGTGAGAGCCGCACCGCCGGCCGGTCAATGCGCTCTTCTCACCGCCCGCCGGTCGCCGCTGCACGCGCGGCGGCCCGGTCCCGGTCGATGCCGTCGAGCAGTTCGAACAGCGTCGGCTCGTGGTAGTCGCCGACCTGGACGCGCTCGAGCAGGAAGACCCGCCCGACGTCCAAGCGCGCGATCGCGGCTGCGGCTTCGACGCGGACGTCGACGATCTCGTTCGGATCGTTCAGCCGCGCGAGCAGGGCCGGCAGCGCTTTCGTGTCACCCAGCAGACCGAGACCCGCCACTGCGGCAGCCCGGATCTCGACGTGTGCGGAGCCGAGTCGATCCAGCAGGTAGGGCAAGGCCTCGCCGTAGCCCACTGCACCCGCCACGCGCATGGCCACCGAGCCGGTGAGTTCGTCGTCGAACAGCGGCAGCACCGCGCCCCCCACGCCGGACGCCGACCGCCCCAGACCGAGCATGATCTCGAGCCCGTGGTTCCGCGGGTGCGGCTCGGACGCCTGGACGCAGCGTTCGGCAAGGCGCAGCCCGACCACGCCCAGCCGTTGGAAGATGAAACGACAGTCGTCGACCGGCCGGAGCGGCTGGTGGGCCAGTGCCACGAGGTGCTGGGCGAGGCGCGCGCGGAGCAGAGGCTCGAGCCCGTCGATCGCAGGCACCGCAGGTGCGGAGCCGTCGGCGGGAACCTCGGACGGGACGACTCCCGTGCGCTTCCAGGCGGCGAAGAGGTCGAGGCACTGCGCCTGCAGCTGCTGGTAGCTCGGAGCTTCCCCGGGATCGACTCCTGCGGCGCGGAGCACGTCGATCGCGATCGCACCCGCGATCTGTGCGCTGTCCTCGCGCCCCATCATCGTGGCGAGCTGGTCGAGGGCCCCGTGGCAGCCGAGCGCGGCGAGGGCTCCCGCCACCCAGGACTGGACCACCGGGTCGGCCTCGTACTTGACCCGCTTCATCAGGATCGGGATCGCAGCCTTCCGGCCCCGCTGCCCGAGCAGGAAGGCTGCCTGCGCGCGCATCGCGGCGTCCTCGTGGTGGACGACCGCATCCTCGAGCGCCCAATCCGCGTCCTCCGCCTCCCCGAAGGCCCGCTGCGCCATCGCCGCGGAGCGGGCCTGCGCGAAACCCGGGAGGTAGCCCGTCTCCAGCAGGTCGCGCAGCTCGGCGAGACGCTCCGGCGACGGCCCCTGCGGCGCGGACGCCGCGAGCTCCTCGAGCCCCGGCAGGACCGGCGACAGAGCGACCGCCGGCAGCGTCCGTGCCACTGGCTCGACGCGACCCGAGGGTTCGGACCGCTGCGGTGAGCAGCTCGCGAGGACGCCGAGCAGGACGGTGAACGAGCGGACTCTGGTCATTCGATCACGACCTCCCGCTCCTCGAGCAGCGTGCTCGCCGGATCGTCGTCCCCGATGTAGGGCTTGAGGCGATACCAGAGGCGCGCTTCGGCGCGGGCCGTGCCCGCAGGAATCTCGACGCGTGACTCGTGCCGTTCCCCGGCCGGCAGCTGCGTGTTCTCGCCGGGTTCGTCGCGGTAGGGCTGACGGAAGCGGTAGGCGCGCTGCCAGGCGCCCTCGGTGCCGTCCGCGGCCACGAACCGGTAGTCGATGTCGACCACGCGGTGCCGTTCTTCGGTGGGGAAGTTGTG
This sequence comes from Planctomycetota bacterium, assembly GCA_041164325.1. GTDB lineage: Bacteria > Planctomycetota > UBA1135 > UBA1135 > UBA2386 > JAQCBR01. The sequence continues at coordinate 2,689 of JBEAPQ010000194.1, forward strand.
GCCCGCACCGGTGTTCTCGAGCGCGAGCACGAGCACGTCGCCGTTGCGCGTGACCGTGAAGGTCCCGGCCTTCTTCAGCATCGCGGTGTCGTGCGCGCCAGCGTAGCCGTGACCACGCCCGATCCGTGTCTTGCCGTCCGCGAGCGCGCGCGTCACCTCCGGCATGTGGCAGTCGTTGCAGTCGACGCCCTTCTCCGGATAGCTGCTGGCCCGCCACTGGTCGGTCGTCCAGTGCTGGTTGTGGCAGCTCTCGCAGTGGACGACATCCGCCATCTCTGCGCGCGCACGCGGCGCGCACGGAGCGTCGGGCAGGTCGCGGGTGCCCATGACTCGCCCCTCACCGTCGACGTGGCACTCGATGCAGCCGACCCCCTCATCGGGACGCGTCTTCCGCGGCAGCGTGCGCTGCCCGAAACCGGTCACTTCGATCGGCTGCGGCAGGTGGCAGGCCTGACACTCCTTGTTGCGGAAGTCGTCGCTGA
>JBEAPQ010000195.1:0-2791 GCA_041164325.1 Planctomycetota bacterium
GGAAGCCGTAGTCGGTCTCGAGGATGGCGGCGTAGTGGCGGAGCGCCGCGTCGCGGTCGCCCTGGGCCTCGGCCACGCCGCCGAGTTCGTAGAGGATCTCCTTGCGGAGTTCGCCGCGGCCAGCGGCAGTCAGGGCCTTCTCGAGCTGCGTTGCGGCGAGCTCGCCGAGGTCCTTGCCGCGGAACGCACGGCCGAGCGCGAGCAGCGCCTCGCCCTGGATCCGCGGGTCCTTGACGGCCTGCTGGAGCTCGGTGATCGCTCCATCGAAGTCGCCGAGGGTCAAGAGCGCCTTGCCGAGCTCGAAGCGGAGCCCGAGGTCCGTCGGCTGACGCTCGATGCGGCGGCGGAATTCGCCAGCCTTCATCTCGGCCAGCGCCTGGTCGGCAATGCCAGCCGCGGTCTCGTCGCCGCGTTCGCGGGCCTTACGGACCCGCTCTTCCTGGGCACGGAGCCGCATGTCGCCGACGCGGTCGCCGAGCGACGGATCGTCCCGGCGCAGCTCCACCGCACGCTCCAGACAGTCGAGCGCACTCTGCGGGTCGCGGCGCATCTCGTGGAGTTCGGCCGCCCGGAGGAGGCTCGGCACGTCGTCCGGGTTCTCGCCGAGCTTGGCTTCGACCTCGTCGAGCTCCGCGTCGATCTCCTCGGCGGTGAGCTGACGGCGGGCCGACTTCTCGAGGCGCTGCTGCTGTTCCTTGTCCTTGATCAGCTCGCGCGACGAGCGGGCCTCCTCGATGCCGGTCTGGCGCAGCGCGCCCTCGGCCGCGAGGTTCTTCCGCGCGCGGAGCGACTCCTGGTCGCGCGGGTCGACCTTGAGCGCCTGCTCGAACATCGCGTAGGCGGCCTGGAGCTCGCCCGTCTCGTAGAGAAGACGGCCGGCCGCGCGTGCCGCAGGTAGGCAGCGCGGCTCGAACTCGGCGTAGGCGCGGTAGACCGCGAGCGCGGAGTTGCGGTGGCCAGCACGCTCGAGGGACTCGCCGAGCTTGAGGTTCGGCGCCTCGGACAGTGGGTCGAGTGCGAGATAGCGCTCCAGGGCCTTGGCGGCCGCCGCGTGCCCGCCGCAGGCGCGGGCGATCTGCGCGACCAGCAGGTGGAGCCCCCCACCGAGCATCGCGAAGAACTTCGACGGCGGCTTCTGCTCGGCCTTCTTGTAGAGCGCCGTGCGCAACCCCGCCCGCGCCTTGCCGTTGTCCGGCTGCAGCGACAGGAGCTGGCCGTACAGGTTGACCGCAAACGCATAATTCCTGCGCTTGACGGCCTCTTCGGCCTTCTCGAGGTGCTTGCTCAGATCCATGGCGGAGCGCCCCCGGCGACGCTTGACGGGGGGCAGAGGGCGGAGCACTCTAGCGACGCGGTCCAGGCGCTGCAACGCCGCTCCCGGACCGACGGATGCCCCGCCGGATGCCCAACCACCGTGGACCCGGACCCGCACCGGAGGGGCGCGCTCCACCCCGCACGACCACGTCGCCACTCCGAGACCCCGGCCCGGAGCCGTCGGTGCGAGGGCCTTCCGGCCCACCGAATACGGTCCTACCGATCCCCCCATGCAGATCGTCCAGTATCCCGGCCCCGCCCTCCGGCGTGGTGGCAAGAAGATCGAGGCCTTCGACGACGCCCTCCGCGCCACGGCGCAGGCCATGCTCGACCGGATGTACGAGTCGCAGGGCGTCGGCCTGGCCGCGCCGCAGGTCGGACTCGACCTCGAGCTCCTCGTCCTGAACCCCACCGGGGACCCCGAGGATCGGGACGGCGAGATGGTGATCTGCAACCCCGAGATCAAGAGCCGCAAGGGCAACGAATGGGGCGAGGAGGGCTGCCTGTCCTTCCCCGGCATCTACGCCGAGGTCGAGCGCGCCAAGAAGATCCTCGTCACCTACCAGGACCTGGACGGAAACCCCCAGGAGCTCCGCGCCGACGACTTCCTCGCGCGGATCATCCAGCACGAGATCGACCACCTGAAGGGCGTGCTCTTCGTCGACCGCCTCAGCTCCGTCGACAAGGTCCGCGTCCGGCCGAAGCTCCAGGACATGGAACGGAAGTTCGAGACCCGGGTCTGATCGACGCGCGCCGCGCGCGTCGGTCCGCAAGCCCGAGGCACCGAGGGATTTCCCCCGCGACGGCGGCCCCCGCCCACCTCTCCCCAACCCGAAGCGATTCCCGTTGCGCGTCCTCGAAGGGCTCCACAGCCTCGACGGCCTCGATCTGACCGCGGGCCACGGGCCCGACTCGATCGAGAGCCGCTCGGCGGTGCTCGTCGGGGTCTTCGACGGCGTCCACCTCGGGCACCAGCGCCTGCTGCACGAGCTCTCCGAGCTCGCGTCCGAGACCGGCGCGCTGCCGACCGTCGTCACCTTCCGCAACCACCCGGACGAGGTGCTGCGCGGGCAGCCGGTCGACTGGATCGCGAGCCTGCCCCACCGGCTCCGCCTGCTGCGCCGGGCCGGCGTGCGCCGCGTGCTGCTCCTGTCCTTCGACGACGCGCTCCGCGCGATGACGGCGCGGGACTTCGTCGAGCGCATCCTGGTCCGCGGGCTCCGGTCGCGGGGCCTGCTGCTCGGCTACGACTCGGCGATCGGCCGGAACAGGGAGGGCACACCGGAGCGCCTCAGCGAACTCGGGCAGGAGTTCGGCTTCGTCGTCCGGCAGGGCTCGCGCTTCGCGGTCGACGGCCAGCCGGTCTCGTCCACGGCGATCCGGCAGGCGATCCGCGCCGGCGACCTCGCGCTGTCCCACCGGATGCTCGGCCGCTGGCCGCAGGCCTTCGGCGAAGTCATCCACGGCGACGCGCGCG
>JBEAPQ010000196.1:0-11193 GCA_041164325.1 Planctomycetota bacterium
GCCAGGTCCCGGCCGCCGAACCACACCGATCCGGCGGTCGGCAGATCGAGTCCCCCGAGGAGGTTCATCAGCGTCGACTTCCCGCTCCCGGACGGACCGAGCAGGACCGTGCACTCGTCGCGGCGGAGCTCGAGATCGACTCCACGGAGCGCGTGGACGAGGACGTCGCCCATCTCGTAGGTGCGCGTCACGCCATCGAGCCGGATGACCGGCTCACTGGCGCGGCGTCCTGCTCGGTCCCGTGTTGCCTGGGTCTCCACGGCAGATCGCGCGTGGGCAGGCCGATGTCCCGCCTCGTGCGCGTCCAGGAACGACCCGCGCGGAGTGCGCCTTTCGGTGGGCGGCGCCGCGCCCCCGTGGGAATCCTCCCGGCCTGTGCCCTGGACGGCCTAGAACCGCAGCAAGAAGGACGAGTGGGTGTCCGCGCCTTCGGCGAAGCGGCGCATGTAGGGCATTTCGGGGCCCATGTCGTAGCGCTCGATCCCCTCTTCGCAGAGCCACGCGAGCATCTGGTCCTGGAGGAGGTTGCCGATCGACAGGTCGAACCAGGCTTCGTCGAAGCTGAACTGCTGCCCGCGGTAGACAGCTCCCGCGAGGCCGCCGAACACGAAGCCGATGTCGTGGTCCCGCGCGCGCGCGAACACGACGCGCGCGTCGGAGGAGGTCGCGAGGCGCTCCAGCAGGCGGAGGTAGAAGTGGTGGGAGCCTGCGCCGCCGATTCCGTCACCCATCCGGCCCTTCCAGCTCCGGTCGTCGAGGGCGCACATGCGTCGATATGCGGCGCCGGCGTCGGCCAAGCTGCGCGGCACGCAGCGTTCGAACGTCACGCCTTCCCGCTCGGCACGTCGCCGACACCGGCGCACGTCGCGCCGGAACTTCGGGCTGCGACGCGACCAGTAGCCGTCGTAGCCGCCGCGGAGTGATGCGTGGGCCATCTTCGTGTCGGACACGTGCAACATGGCGTGGTCGCGCGTGCGCGCGACCAGATCGAGCAGCATCCACATCGCGTCGGGGTCCGCACGCTCCATCCCGCTGAGCAGCACCGACGACACGGCGCCCCCGAGGCTGTTCAGCAGGTCGAGCAGGAGCTCTTCGGCTCCCGCGCCGAGCAAGGTTCGCCCGAATCGCCAGCCGCGGTCGGGTGGCCCGAGGAACGGCGCGTGACCCTCGTCCTGGAAGAGCGCGAAGGCCGCGAGGCGCTCGTCGTCGTGCCGGACGAACAGCTCGGCTCCGTCGTGGAAGGCCTCGAGACAGCTGCGCTGCCATGCAGGACCACACGAGAAGGGATCTGCGGCCGGCGTGCTGTGGGCGAGGCGCGTCCACACGGCATCGGCCGCGGCGGTGCAGCTGTCCGTCGATCCCGCCATCTCTGGCGCGGAGCATAGCGAGCCCGGCGAGGAGGATGAGGGCCCACAGCTACACTGCCGCCGTGGACATCGAGACCTTCGAGGCGAGTCTTGCGGCCGCAGCGCCCCCGCCCGGGCTGACGCCTGCGCTCGTGGGCCTGTGGCATGCGCTGCGCGGAGAGTGGGATCCTGCGCACGACGCCGTGCAGCCCGATGACCCGGCGTGCTCCTGGGTCCACGCGGCGCTGCACCGCGAGGAAGGCGACCTCGGCAACGCGGGCTACTGGTATCGCCTCGCGGGTCGCCGGATGGCCCGGGGAGCCCTCCGCGACGAGTACCGCGCGATCGCGGTCGAACTCCTCGGCTCGTCGACCGACCGGGTCGGCTGAGCGCGTGCGGCGCGGGGCTCCGGCCGCACGCGCCCGTCTCGGCTCAGAAGTTCATCTGCACCTGGATGCCGAGGCGCTGCTCGTCCTGCACGTCGTCGTAGGGTGCCGTGCGCGTGTTGGTGCGCCGGAACGTGTGCGAGAAGAACAGCGTGAACTCGACCGCGCGGTACGGGGAGTACTCGAAGCCGATGTCGAGCTCGTTGACGTGGGCCTGCGGCGCGTTCGTGCCGAACTTCCGGCCACCGTCGAAGTAGTTCCAGCGCATGAACGGGTAGACCGTCACGTCACCAGCCGTGTGGCGGTAGTTCGCCTGGATGTAGCCACCCTGCAGGGACTCGCTGGTGATGCTGGTGCCGTCGTCGCTCAGCGTCGGGCCGCGTCCCCAGTTCCACTCGGCCTCGAGGCCGAACGGCTGCGGATACCAGACCGCGGTCACGCCGATGCGCTCGTCGCGTACACCGTCCGGGTTGTCGAACATCGGCGTGACGTCGGTCCCGCCGATCTCGACTTCGCTCGTCTTCGGCACGTAGCGCCCGTGGTAGCCCATGACGCCCAGCTCGAAGAACTGGCCGCTGTCGAGCTTGAACGGATAGTTCAGGCGCATGACCCAGTGGAGCTCACCGTTCTTGTCCGAGCGGTTCAGGCCCTGGCCGGAGTAGGGACCGAAGCCGAACACGCCGTAGTCGCCCGAGCCCTTGAGGCCGGTCGACGTCAGCTCGCGGTAGCGGTCGCGGGCCTCACGCGGCGCCCAGTAGAAGAACGCGCCGAAGTCACGCTCGCCCTCGACCGCGGAGTTGATGGCGTCCGGGCGCTCGAACGGCGCGCGGTTCGAGCTCGACTGCATGTTGACCCAGCCGAAGGGGACCTTCGACACGCCGGGGCGCAGGCGGAACTCCTTCTTGTCGTCGAACGCGATGTCCGCGTAGTAGTCGCGCATCTGGACCGAGTAGTCCGGAGCGCCCGTGCCGGCCGCGAAGTCCGACTGGACGTAGATGTAGACGCGGTCGCTGACGTCGCCGAACAGGATCACGCGTCCGCGCCGCAGCACGAAGGTCTCGGCCTCGCTCGCGCTCTTGTCCGCGGGCACGAACAGGTCCGGGGTGTTGTCGTCGTTGAAGAGGCTCGTGTAGCGGAACTGTCCGTAGCCGCGGAACCGGAGCTTGTCGTACCAGCGGTTCTGGCCGGTCGTGGCTGCGGTCAGCGCCGCACGCAGCTCGTCGAGCTCGGTGTCGCGCTCCTGGAGGCGTGCCTCCAGGTTCTGGAGGCGCTGTTCGAAGGTGGCGCCTTGCGGGTCCTGGGGCGAGGACTCCTGGGCCTGCAGGTGCAGGCAGACCAGGAGCGGGAAAGCGGTGCAGAGAGGGAGTTTTTCCACGGTACGCTCCGGCTCCGGTGACGGCAGAGCCAAAGGTGTGCTTCGGATGAAGCGGGAGTGAAGTTCCCGTGTGTAAAGACGAGATCAAGCCACCGTGAAGACGGGGGCTTTCGCCCGTGTGCTCGGCCGCGCCCCACGCTGCAAACGGCCTCAAGCCTCTGTCGAAACGCTGCTTGCAGCAGAACGACCTGCTTGATGATTTCTTTGCGGATCAGGCGGATCCCCGCTGCCGCGCGCCGTGTCCACGGGTGCGCGCGCAAAGACGGCCGAGCGCAGATCCGAGGCAAGCAGCCCGGCTCGGCGACCCACCGCGTTGGCCCGCAGGCGGCCCGTCGCCATCATGCGCCGATGATCACCATCGAACGCGCCTACATGCGCAAGGGTTGAACGTCCTGCATCAAGGCGGGGAGTTTCCTCGCCGGCAAAGCCGAGATCGCCGAGACCGTGGACGCCAAGAAGGTGCCGGTCGGCCCCGAAGACCTCGCGCCTTGGTTCCGCGGCCGCAAGCGGCTCCTCGTCGCCAAGGGCAAGAAGTGCGAGGAGTTCGAGCTCTCGAAGCTGAAGCCCGACGAGCGCGCCGCGAAGGTGCTCGGCCCGTCGGGCAAGCTCCGCGCCCCGACGCTCCTGGTCGGCGACACGGTGCTGGTGGGCTTCCACGAAGACGCCTACGGCGAGCTGTTCGGCTGACGCCGCCGCGGGCCGCGGAGCCGCTTCCGCGATCTCAGTCGTCGATGCGCACCGTCGCCGCGTTCGTCCACGTGATGCGGCCGGTGACGCCCGACAGTCCCTGGAACGCGCCGACGGCGCCGAGCAGGTTCGGGTTGTTGGGAAGCAGGAGAGCGGTCCGGTAGATCGCCGTCGGCCAGATCGGCGCGAGCCCGAACAGCGCGGGGTTGGCGAGCGTCATGCTCGCGTCGATGCCCGGGATCGTGACGGGCGTCCCGCCGGGAGTTCCGATCAGGAGCGCGACGAGGTCACCGGGCTGCTCGAGCCACAGCGCGAGGTCGAAGACCTCACCCGGAGCCACCGTGCTCGTGGCGACGATGCCGGGCGTGTAGACGAAGCCGTCCACGAGCTCGGCGGGAGCGATCGCGTTCTCGATCGACACCGTCACGGGGCCGGGTGCGCCGGCGGGGGCGGTGCAGCGGATCGTCGTGTCGTCGACGACCGTGACCTGCGTGGCTGCGACGCCGCCGAACCGGACGCCGGTGACCGAGCTGTTGGTGAAGAACCGGCCGCGGATCTCGACCGGACCCGGACCGCGCCAGGTCCCGGCGGGTGGGACGACCGCGTCGACGTTCGGGCCGAGGTCGGGAACGAAGGCCACGTAGACGCCGCTCGACGACGAGCCGGGGATCACCGACTGGACGGAGTTGAGGTTGGTGTCCGTCAGGAGCACGTCACCGAACCGGCTGCCCGCGACGATGCGTCCGTCGGCCGAGGCTTCGACGTCGTAGAGGTTGCTGCCGCCCGTCTGCAGCTGCGCGAGTGCGGTCTGCGCGTCGGGCGTGTAGCGGGTGATCGTCCCGTTCCAGTCGGCGATGACGAGCTCGCCGTTCGGCAGGCTGGTGATCCCGCGCGAGTCGAACAGGCCGGGCAGCACGTAGCTCGCGGTCACCTGGAGCGTCTCCGGATCGAGGACGCGGATGCCGGATCGCGGGGAGCCGTCCTCGAGTGCGAATACCCGTCCGTCGAGCCCTGCGCTGATCTCGCCGACGCCGCGGCCGGGGATCTGGACGGCCGTCGACGTGAAGCCCGGCAGTTCGATCCGCTGCGACTTCGTGAACAGATAGGAGCCCGTCAGCGTCAGGTCACCGTCGCTGACGTTGCCGAGGAACGCGGCGACCGGGTGCTGCTCCCAGGTCCCGGCGATCGGGTCGTAGGTCGCGATCGAGCCGGGGTTCAGCAGGCCGGTGATCAGCACGTGGGCGCGGCCCGTGGCATCGACGACGACGTCCACGACGTCGTAGCGCCCGCCGCCGGCGGGCAGCGGGACCTGGAGGACGCGGACGACCTGGAGGTTCCGGTCCAGCTCGTAGAGCCGGCCCGTCGTCGACGCGAGGATGTGCCCCGGCGTGAAGGACTGCGAGCGCGCGGCCGGCGCGAGAAGGGTGAGTGCCGTGACGGTGGCGACGAGGATCGAGCGGAGCATCGGACGGAACGCTTGGAGGTCTGGTCTCGTGGGTTGGCTACCGGGGGGCGGGCAGGCTAGCGGGCCAACCCGCGCACGCCGACCAGGAATTCGGCGTCACCGGACACCGGCAGGGCTGTTTCGCCGCGGCGTCAAGTGGCGGATGCCAGCCCAAGGGTCCTGGAAACTTGCAGATGCGGTCTTTCTGCTCTGCGGCCCATGCCCAGCTACCGCCTTGGCCAGGCCGCGCGGCTCCTCGGAGTCAGCGTCGACACGGTCCGCCGCCACGTGGACCGCGGCGAACTCGTCGCGACGCGGTCGCCGGGTGGGCACAGGCTGGTCGACGGCTGTGACCTCGCGCGGTTCGTCCAGGCCCTCGATCGCCAGGCCGAGGCCGAGGGGTCGTCGTCGGCACGGAACCACCTGCTCGGGATCGTGACGCGGGTCGTCAAGGACCGCGTCGCCGCCCAGGTCGAGCTGCGGTGCGGTCCGTTCCGGATCGTGTCGCTGATCACCGCCGAGTCGGTCGACGCGCTCGGCATCGAGCCCGGGATGCTGATGAACGCGGTCGTGAAGGCCACCAACGTCGTCGTCGAACGGGCCGAGGTCCCGGTCGCTGGCGGTCCTGCCACGCCGGAGGGAGAGGAGCTGGATCCGTGATCCGGCCGTTCCTGCTCGCCATGGCTCTCTTGCCGGGCTGCGCGCCGGACGCGCCGCGAGGGCCCCGGGTCACGGTCTTCGCGGCGGCCTCGCTGCGTTCAGCCTTCGAGGAGATCGCGGAGCGGTTCGAGGACGCGCATCCCGACACGACGGTCGACCTCCACTTCGCGGGGACGTCCCGACTGGCATTCCAGGTCGAGGAAGGGGCACCTGCGGACGTGTTCGCGTCGGCGGACGCCGTGCAGATGGACCGGCTCGTCGCGCGGGGTTGCGTCGCCGCGGAGCCGCGGGTCTTTGCGCGCAACGAACTCAGCATCGTGACCGCGCCCGGCAACCCGCATCGCATGGCGGGGCTCGTCGACTTCTCCCGGACCGATCTCCGCTTCGCGCTCTGCGGTCCGGGGGTTCCCGGCGGGCGATACGCGCGCGAAGCGCTGGCGAGGTCGGGAGTCGCCGTGCCGCCGAGCTCGGACGAGCCGCACGTGAAGGCCGTGGTCGCCAAGGTCGAACTCGGCGAGGTCGACGCCGGCATCGTCTACCGGACCGACGTTCTCGCAGCAGCCGAGCGCATCCATGCCGTGCCGATCCCGCCCCAGCAGCAGGTGGTGGCCGCGTATCCGATCGCGACGCTCGCCGGCAGCCGAAGCCCAGAAGCCGCGCAGGCCTTCGTGTCCTTCGTGCTCGGCGACACCGGCCGCGCGGTGCTCGTCTCCGAGGGGTTCGCGCTGCCGTGATCGAACCGGCCCAGCACCTGCCGCGCGGGATCCGCACGCTGGCGCTCTGCGCGGCGATGGTCCTCGTGCTCCCGCTCGTCGGTCTCGCCTCGAGGGCACCGTGGGGGACGCTGGTCGCGCAGGCCCTGGCTCCCGAGGTGCTGGACGCCCTCTGGCTGTCCCTCGGGTGTTCGACGGTGGCGACGGCCTTCACACTCGTCCTGGGCCTCCCGCTGGCGCTGTGGTTGGCAGGGGCCGACGGGTGGCTCCGCACGCTGGTCCGCGTGCTGGTCACGCTGCCCATGGTCCTGCCACCGGTCGTCGGGGGCGTGGCGCTTCTGTTCGCGTTCGGTCGCAATGGCCTCGTGGGCGGACCGGTCGCGGAGTGGTTCGGGGTTGCGCTGCCGTTCACGTCGGGCGGAGTCGTGCTCGCGGAGGCCTACATCGCGCTGCCCTTCTTCGTGCTCGCGGCCGAGGGTGGGCTCCGTGGAATGGACCGGCGCTACGTCGAGGCCGCCGCGACGCTCGGCGCGTCGCCCTGGCGCATCCTCACCACCGTCACGCTGCCGCTGATTGCGCCTTCGCTGCGTGCAGGTCTGCTGCTGGCCTGGGCCCGCGCGCTCGGCGAGTTCGGTGCGACGATCACCTTCGCCGGCAATCTCGCGGGCAGGACCCGCACGATGCCGCTCGAGGTCTACGCCGCTCTCGAGTCGAGCCCCGAAGCAGCCAGCGTGCTGAGTCTCCTCCTCGTCCTGTTCTCCGGCGGCGTGCTGTTCGCACTGCGCCATCACTGGTTCCCGGCACGATGAGTCTCGTCGCAGACTTCGCCCGGAAGCTCGGGACGCTGGACCTGGAGCTCGCCATAGAGCTCGGCGTGCAGGAGACCGTGGCGCTCGTCGGCCCCAACGGAGCCGGGAAGTCGACGTTGCTCCGCGTGCTGGCTGGCCTGCTCGCGGTCGACCGTGGGCGGATCGAGCTCGATGGCGTTTTGCTCGACGGGGGTCCAGGCGCTGGCTTCGTGCCGCCGCAGGAGCGCCGCGTCGGCTACGTGTTCCAGGACAGCCTGTTGTTCCCGGGCATGACCGCGCTCGACAACGTGGCGTTCGGGCCGCGGAGTCGGGGTGCATCGCGATCCGAAGCGCGGACGACCGCCGGTCACTGGCTGGATCGCGTCGGGCTCGGGCAGCTCGGAGACCTGCGCCCGGCGGCTCTGTCGGGAGGCCAGGCGCAGCGCGTGGCGCTCGCCCGGGCGCTGGCGGCGGACCCGCGTCTCTTGCTCCTCGACGAGCCTCTCGCCGCCGTGGACGCGACGGCACGCGTTGCGCTCCGTCGCGAACTGCGGGAACTCCTGGACACGTTCCAGGGAGTGCGTGTCGTCGTCGTCCACTCGATCGACGACGCCCTGGCGCTCGCCGACCGCCTGCTCGTCCTCGAGGAGGGACGCATCGTCCAGTCCGGAGCCCTCCCCGAGCTCGTCGCCCGACCCGCGTCGCGCTACGTCGCGGACCTCGTCGGCATCAACGGATTCCGCGGTCTGGCCGCGGCGGGCGTCGTGGATGTCGGTGGTGCCGAACTCGTCGTGGCGCAGAAGACGGATGGTCCGGTCTACGTGACGTTCCACCCGCGCGTCGTCTCGGTCTTCCGCGAACGCCCGTCCGGCTCGCCCCGCAACGTCTGGTCGGCTCCGATCGTCTCGGTCGAACGCGCCCTCGAGCGCGTCCGTCTCCAGGTAGGCGGCGCATTGCCGGTCGTGGCCGAGATCACCCCGCGTGCCGCGGCCGAACTCCGACTCGACGAAGGTGGGGATGTCTGGGTCGCCGTCAAGGCCACCGAGATCACCGTGACGAGTGCGTGAGTCAGCGGCCGATGGTGCCGATCCCGCTGGCGCTCAGTGCGAGTGCCGAGAACGGCGGGCCGAACGTGGAGCGCTCGATCGACAGGACCTGCTGGTGAACGACGACGCCGAGCAGGCTCGGGTCGTTCGGAATCACGAACCGCACGGTCGCCATCGCCGTGTAGGGGAACGTGCTCGGCACCTGCACGACGGCCTCGCCCGACGTGCGCAGGAGCCCGCAGAAGGGGCTGCCCGGCGACAGTCCCGCCACATCGAACGGCAGCGGAACTCCGAACGCGCTCCGGTCGCTCGATCCAGTCAGCAGGAACACCGTCCGCCGGTTGCCCCACGGGTAGTTCGTCGACCCCTCGGTCTGCACATCGAAGCTCCCGCCGAGGCGCGGGGTGCCGGTGACCGACAGCGGCACGGGCCCGATCCCGGGTGACAGCCGTCCGCCTGTGCAGCCAGTCCCCGCGAAGCGGTAGGTCGCTGTCTGCGCGTTCAGGACCGCGGAGCAGATGAGGGCAGCACAGATCAGGGGGCGGAACATCGCGGGCGGGCCGCGCATCGTAGTCCGCGCTCAACGCATCCGCATGAACTCCTGCAGTGCGACGACCTCAGCCTCGAGCTTGCGCTCGGCGTCGCGGCGCGCAGACAGCTGACGCTCGATCGACGCGATGTGTTGGCGCAGCGAATCGATGTTCAGGGATCGATGGATGCGGTTGGATCGCACCTCGGCGGCGAGATCGCGCTTGCTCTGCTCCAGGGACGACAGGCGCTCGGCCGTCCCGCGTTGGTGGAGCACGAGTTCGCGACGGGCCGAGCTGAGCCTCTTCTCGATGATGCGGATGGGTGAGACGAGGTAGATGGTCTCGCCGGCCCGCATCCGGGTCACGTAGTCGCGGACGCGTTTGCGCAGGGCGCCGAGCTGCGAGGACGTCTCGCCGCGAGCCATGCGCGAGAGGTCGCTGAGCACCGCCGAGCTGTCGTAGTCCCGAGGGTCGGTCCGCATCTCGTCGAGTTCTGCGGCCGTGGTCATCTCGAGGAACTTCTCGAAGTGTTCGATCGCCTTGTCGCGGTCGAAGACCTGCCCGCCGGGCGATGCGTGCGCTTCCCCGAGGAAGTACTGGAGAGTCGGATTGTCGGGCTGCTGTCCGAGCATCTCTTGGAGCAGGGGGACCATCTTGCCGGGCTCCCGTCGCTCGCGGTGGTAGCCGTGCCTCTCCATCAGGTCCTGGAACCCGGAATCGACGCGCTCGTCCGACATGCGGCGTGCGGTGTTGCCGACGATCAGGTTCAGCCGCTTGCCCGCCTCGATGTCGAGGATGTAGCCGAAGACCTGGAGTCGGAGTTCGCGCGCCGGATCCGCGCTGTCGGACCCGAGCATCGCGAAGAGCGCGTCGAGTCGGTCCCACACCTCGCCCTCGCGGTCCGCACCGATCAGGTCGTCGAAGCGGGACAGAAAGGTGCGGAACGCCTCGGCCGCGCGCGTCTGGTCGTAGCCGTCGTGGTCCGAGCCATAGAACTCGCCGGCGAGGTAGTCGACGGTGGGGTCACCCGGAACGGCGCGGGCCAGCCGCTCGAGCAGCGGGCCGATCGCTTCGGGCTCGCCACGTTCGCGATGGACCTGGATCTGGTCGAGCAGGTCCAGCGGCGCCTCGGAGATCACGGTCACTGGCCCCGAACCCCGTCGGCTGATGAGTGCCCGGAGGGCAGCCCGCTCGAGTCCGGGTTCGAGTCGCGCGAGGAGCAACCCGCCGACCTCGACCGCCTCTTCGTCTTCACCTTGCGCCAGCAACAGGTCCAGGCGGGCACGGAGCACGGCCTTCGAAACGGTTGGGCTATTCGACATCGAGCGCAGCACGCGGAGTGCGGGATCGATGCGCCCGGCCTGCACGAGCAGGGTCACTTGGCGGAGCGCGCGGTCGTCGTCCTGGGCGCGCAGGGCTGGGCCACAGAGGACGAGGGAGGCGGTCGCCAGCGCCGCCGACATTCGGAACGTCATGTCAGGTCTCTCCCGGTCGGCGCGCGCACGCGTCCTGCGCGCGGGCAGCGTCGACCCTTCTTCGACTCGGGGACCCTGCCATCCTGGTCACTCGCGCGCCGGATGTCCAGGTGACCCGACGCGTCGATTCTCGGATAGGGAGCTTCCAGGCGGATCGCTGCTAACCTGCCGGAATGCTCGCTCTCGGTTTCCTCCTCGCAGCGATCGCTCCCCAGGAGCCGGTGCGCCCTCCGAACATCGTCGTCGTCCTCGCCGATGACCTCGGCTACGGCGACGTCACGGTGAACAACCCCGAGTCCCGGATCCCGACGCCGAACGTCGAGCGCCTCGCGGCGTCGGGCCTCCGGTTCACCGACGCCCACTCGCCGGACGCCGTGTGCACGCCGACGCGCTACGGGATCCTGACCGGTCGCTACGCGTGGCGGACCTGGCTCAAGCGGAACGTGGTCGGCGGCTACACGCCGCCCTTGATCGAGACCGATCGCCCAACGCTGCCGCGGACGCTGCAGGATGCGGGGTATCGGACCGGTTGCTTCGGCAAGTGGCACCTCGGTCTCGGGTGGACGCGCGCGAACGGCTTCGTCGGCACGGCGGCCAACGCGCAGCAGAACTTCCGCGGCACCTGGCAGGACGGGAAGGCGGAGGACGGGATGAACGTCGACTTCCGGAAGCCGATCCAAGGCGGGCCGGTGGCGCTCGGGTTCGACACGGCGTTCTTCTCCGCCGCCTGCCCGACGATCGAC
>JBEAPQ010000197.1:0-4526 GCA_041164325.1 Planctomycetota bacterium
TCCAGAAGCGCATCCACGTCGCGCGCAACGAGGCGCAGGTCGGCACGCGCGCCGAGGTCCTGATCGACGGACTCGGCCCGGACGGCGTCACGTGGCTCGGCCGGACGTTCGCGGACGCGCCCGAGGTCGACGGCACGGTCCGCGTTCGCGCCGAGGGTCTGAAGCCCGGCGACTTCGTCGAGGTCCAGATCGAAGGCTGCGACGAGTACGACCTCGACGCGCGTCTCCTCGAGCCCGTCAACCCGGGGGGAGCCCGGTGAACCTGCCCAACACGATCACGCTCGCGCGTCTCATCCTGACCGCAGCCTGCTTCGTGTTGCTCGAGCTCGCGGGCGAGGGCACGGCACCGGAATCGGGGCCGGTCTGGGCTGCGTTCTGGATCTTCGTGATCGCCGCGGTCTCCGACTTCTTCGACGGCTGGCTCGCGCGCCGCAACGGACAGGTCACCGCATTCGGCCGCGTCGCCGACCCGTTCGTCGACAAGATCCTGATCTGCGGCGTGCTGACGTGCCTGCTCCGGTTCCCGGTGGCGACCGCACACGTGTCGACGTGGATGGTGGTCGTGATCCTCGGCCGCGAGTTCCTCGTCACCGCCGTCCGCGGCCTCGCCGAGTCGGAGGGCGTCGAGTTCGGCGCCGACGGCCTCGGCAAGGTCAAGATGGTCGTCCAGTGCTGCACGGCCGGAGCGCTGCTGACGCTCGTCGCCGGCTCGACGTTCTGGACGCCGGTCGCCGCATGGGGGATCTGGGCGACGCTGATCCTGACCGTCTGGTCGGGCGTCCACTACGTCTGGAAGGCCCGCGGCCTGCTCCGCGCGTCCTGACGCGTTCCGCGCACTCTCCGCTGCCACGATGGACCGATTCCGCGCGATCCTGCTCTCCGGCTTCGGCACCGGCTACGCGCCGGTCGCATCCGGGACCTTCGGCACGCTGCCCGGCGTGCTGCTGGCGATCCTGCTCGGCGCGGTCTGCCCGGCGTCCTGGCTCGGATGGGTCCTGCTCGGCACGGCGCTCGTGCTGCTCGTCTGGGGGATGATGCAGACGGACTTCATCGCCCGCACGTGGCCGAACGAAGACCCGGGCCAGGTCGTCCTCGACGAGATCGTCGGCTACCTGGTCGCGATCGGCATCTACGCGGCCTTCCACGGCACGCCGCACGCCTACGCCCACGTCGTCGCGTTCATCGCGTTCCGCGTCTTCGACGTCGTCAAGGTCCCGCCCGCCAACCGGCTCGAGGAGATGCCGGGAGCACCCGGGGTCATGGCCGACGACGTGGCCGCCGGGATCTACGCGGGCTTGGTGCTGCTCGCCGCCGAGTCGTTCGGACTTCTCCAGTGAGCGCGTGATGGGCCCGGCGCTACCATCGCCCGCGATGTCGGCCCGTTGCAGAGAGGTGTGCCGTTGAGCCGTTCCCAAGCCCGCAGCACCGGCAAGCTCGCGCGCAAGGTCGGGCTCGTCACCGGGATCGCCGCGCTGCTCGGCTCGGTCCTGGTCGTCGTCTCGCTCGGCCCCGCCGACCAGCGCGGCTGGATGTTCGGGATGCTGATGGCGGTCGTCGTGGGCGCGGTCGTCGGCTTCCTCGGCTACAGCCAGGGTGGCCAGCTCGCGACGCGCCTGACCGACCTCAACCTCGCGGTCGGCAAGATCGGTCGGGGCAGCGGTGGCGAGGTGCGCATCCGCGTGTCCGGCAACGACGAGATCACGACGCTCGGTCGCGGCCTCCAGCACCTGTCGGCCGACCTCGCGGCGATGTTCGAGGAACTCGACAAGGGCAGCGGCGCGGCCGCGACGATGGATCCCCAGGTGCGCGAGCTCCGCGACGCGACGCTCGCCGACCCGCTGGCCGAGCCCGAGGGCTGTGAGCTCGACGGCGCGATCGGCCCCGGAAGCCGCGGTGGCCTCGACTACTTCGGCGCGGTCGGCTACATCGCCTACGTCGTGTCGGGTGAGGGAGCCGGACCGATCTCGGTGCTCGCGTGCCGGATGGCGCGCGACGAGCTGGTCCGCGCGCTCGAGACGGGCGCGACCGCGCGCAAGGCGCTCGCCCACACCAACAAGACGCTCCACAAGCGGCTACCCCGCGGCGCGTGCGCCAAGGCCAGCCTGATCGAAGTCCACGCCGGCCAGGCCAAGCTCTACCAGGCGGGCTTCCGCGCGCCGCTCTGGATCTGCAAGGCGGGCCAGGTCTTCGAGAGCGCGGCCGAGGGCCTCGCGCTCGGTCTCGACGAAGGACCGGTGTTCGAGAAGGGGCTCCGCCCGGAGACGATCGACTTCCAGCCGGGCGTCCGCCTCGTGCAGACCAACGACGCCGGGGTCCGCAGCCAGGACCTGCTCGACCTCGTTCGCGAACACTCGCCGAAGAACACGTCGGCGTTCGTCAACCTCGTCCTCGGCACGATCGAGAGCGACGCCGGGGCCGATGGGCTCCGCGAGGACGTCCTCCTCCTGACCCTCAAGCGCGTGAGCTGACGTTGGCCGACGACCAGGCACAGGTCTCGTTCCAGAAGCGGATCGAGCAGATCTACCTCGAACGGGACGCCGCGCGCGGCGTGCCCGGCACGCTCCTCTGGTTCGTCGAGGAGGTCGGCGAGCTCGTCCGCGCCATCCGCCGCCAGGAGCGCCAGAACCTCGAAGAGGAGTTCGCCGACGTCTACGCGTGGCTCGCGACGCTGGCGTCGCTGCACGGCCTCGACCTCGACGAGATGGGCCGCAAGAAGTACGCGGCCGGCTGCCCGAAGTGCAGCGCTGTGCCCTGCGCCTGCTGAGGCGGAGCCGAGGTCCGGCCCCCGCTCGGGCGCGCGGCGTGCGATGATGCGCGCGTGTCCCCGCTCCTGACTTCGCTGTCCTCCCCGCTCCGCTGGGGCGTGCTCCTGCTCCTCCTCGGCTGCACGGCGGGGGAAACCCGGCAGTCCGTCGAGGAGACCGCGAACCCGATCGCGGAGCAGAAGGCGGACGTCCCGGCGCCCAAGGACGCGCCCGAGCCCCAGGCGGTCGAGGAGCCGGAGCAGGAGCCCGAGCCCGAACTCCCGCCGCCCTCCGCCACCTACATGGGGCGCGAGATCGCGCAGACGATGCACTGGCGCGGCGCCGACTGGCTGCTCCGCGAGACGCGCGAAGACGAGGAGCACGTCACGCTCCTCCTCGACAACCTCGGCCTCGAAGAAGGCATGGCGGTCTGCGACCTCGGCTGTGGCAACGGCTACCACGCGCTCCGCATCGCGTCCCGCGTCGGCCCCGAGGGCGTCGTCTACGGCGTCGACGTCCAGCCGCAGATGCTGTCGATGCTCCGCCGCCGCGCCGAACGCGCCGGCCTCGACAACATCGAACGCATCGTCGGCACCGTCGCCGACCCCAGGCTCGAGGCCAACACCTGCGACCTGATCCTGCTCGTCGACGTCTACCACGAGCTCTCCTACCCCGAGCAGATGCTGCAGGCGCTCCGCCGCGCGCTCCGCCCGGGCGGCCGCGTCGCCCTGGTCGAGTTCCGCGCCGAGGACCCCGACGTCCCGATCAAGCCGCTCCACAAGATGTCGAAGGCCCAGATCCGCCGCGAGTGGGAGGCCAACGGCTTCGAGATCCTGTCCGAGTACGACGAGCTGCCGTGGCAGCACCTCGTCTTCCTCGGGCGGACCGGCGACCGGTAGGCGCGCCCGTCAGCGGCGCAGCGTCACGTCGACGCCAGCCGTCGCCGACAGCCCTGCAGGCCCGCAGGCATCGAGCCAGACGAACTGCGCGTAGAGGTGCAGCCCGTCGAGCCCCGGGTCGGACGGCAGCGCGAGCGGGTAGGTCGCCGTGCCCCGCGCGTCGGCGGTGCGCGCATCGGCGACGTGGATCGGGTGCGCGAGGTCGACGAGCAGCGACAGCCCGAGGACCGGCTGGCTGGTCGCAGCGAACGACATCAGGAAGACCCCCTGCGCCTGCGGCGCCGCGTCCTCGCCGACGAACGCGAACGCGGTGCTGCCCAGTTCGGCCTCTGCGTTCGCGCGGATCGACGGCACGCCGCCGCAGCCGGCCGTGCCGTTCCCGTAGGCGGTGGCGCGGGCGTCGCCGTCCAGCGTGCCGTCGAGATCACGATCCCGGCCGAGCCGAGCTCCGGTCCCCGGCGGCACGCCGCGGAAGGTCAGCTGAACGCTCCCGGATTGGATCTGCGCGAGCAGCTGGCTGCGGTCCGCCGACGGTCCGCCGGTCGTGTCGGAGACGAAGCGCCGCGTCGCCGTGTCGTAGAGCGCACCGAGCTCGCCGCCAGCCGCCCACGTGCCGTGTGCGACCAGGTCCAGGTCGCCCGCCGCGGCGCGCGCGATCAAGAGGTCGAGTGTGGCCACGTTTGCCGGGGTTTGGACGGTCGTGGCATCGAGCGAGACCGAGAGGCCGACCGCCGGCGCGGTGCCGGTGTCGAGGACCATCAGGAACGGCACGATCTTCTGCATCACGTTGCCGCCGAGCGCGCTGCGCCACGGGCCGAACACCGGCAGGGCGAGGAAGTCCTCGAGCGTTCCGATCGCCCCGTCGTGCGTGAATCCGAAGCCG
>JBEAPQ010000198.1:0-11478 GCA_041164325.1 Planctomycetota bacterium
CGAGGCCGCATCGCCGCGGCCCTGGCTCCACGCGCGCATGCCCCGTTTGGCGCCGGTCGTGGCCTCGGGGCTCGCGGCGGGCCTCGCCGCGCAGCACGGGCTCGGTGCCGACGAGGAACCCATCGACGTCGCTGCGGATCGCGTCGCCGTCGGGCGGTCGCTGATCGCCCAGGAAGGCGGTTTCGGCTGCGTGACGTGCCACGCGGTCGGCGCCCAGCAGCCGAAGGCCCTGTTCGAGGTCCAGGGTATCAACCTGGCCGAAGTGGGTGCCCGGCTGCGCTCCGACTGGTACCGCGCGTGGATGCTCGATCCGCCGCGCTTCGAGGCGGCGGCCAAGATGCCGAAGTACGCGGACGAAGCGGGTCGCACCGCCCTCCCGCCCTTCGACGGCGACGCGCGGGCCCAGTTCGACGCGATCTGGCACTTCATCCACGGGGCCGAGGAACTCCGCTGAACCGCAGCGGCGGTTGCACCCCATGACCGCGACCGTGCTCGGCTCGCAAGGCGCAGGTCCCGTCCCGCCGGCCACCGCGGCGGAGCGCGGCGCCTGGTGCCTGTTCGACTTCGCGAACAGCGCGTTCAGCACGATCGTCGTCACGTTCGTCTACGCGGTCTACTTCCAGAACGTGCTGGTGGGCGACGCCGGGCGTGGTGACGTGCTCTGGGGGCACGCCCTCACGGTGTCCGGGCTTGCGATCGCCCTGCTCTCACCCTGGTTGGGTGCTGCCGCGGACATGCGGCGGGGGCGGAAGCGTCGCTTCCTGATCGCCTTCAGCCTCGTGGCGATCGCGTGCACGGCGGCGCTCGTAGGGCCCCAGGCCCCGGATGGTGCGACGCACGCGTCGTCCGGGGTCGTGTGGACCGCTCTCGTGCTGTTCACGGTGGCCAACGTCGCGTTCGAGCTGGCCTTCGTGTTCTACAACGCGTTCCTGCCCGAGCTCGCGGCGCCCGAGGCCGTCGGCCGGCTGTCCGGCAAGGCTTGGGCGCTCGGCTTCGTCGGAGGGCTCGCCTGCCTCGTGCTCGGGCTCGGGATGGTCGGTCTCGACGACGGTCAGGGTGGCTACGTGCTCGGCCCGTGGCTGTCGACGGAAGGACAGTTCCACGTGCGGGCGACGAACCTCCTGGTCGCTGCTTGGTTCCTCCTGTTCGGGCTGCCGATGTTCGTCGCCGTGCGCGATCGGGGCGGCGCCCCGGACGGCGACGGCCGCACGATCCGGGAAGTCGTTCGCGAGGTCGTGGCGACCGTGCGTTCGCTGCCTCGCTACCCGGACCTGCTGCGCTTCCTGGTCGCGCGCCTGTTCTACAACGACGCGGTGATCGCGACCGTGGGCCTGGCGGCGCTCTACATGGACCGCACGCTCGGCATGCCGATGGGGGACATCATGGTCGTCGCGGTGTGGCTCAACATCGCTGCGGCGCTCGGTGCGTTCGGTCTCGGGTTCGTCGACGACCGGTTGGGGGCGAAGACCGCGATCTTCATCAGCCTCGTGCTGTTGATCGCCGGATCGGCGCTCGCGATCGCGGTCCCGACGGTCTCGGCGTTCTGGATGGCGTCGACGCTCGTCGGACTGGGCCTCGGGCCGAACCAGTCGGCGAGCCGGAGCCTCCTGGCACGGTTCGCTCCGGCGGGTCGTGCCGCCGAGTTCTACGGTCTCTACGCGTTGTCGGGGAAAGCGACGACGTGGATCGGCCCGCTCCTGTTCAGCGTGGTCGTCTCCTGGACCGGCAGCCAGAGACTCGGGCTCCTGCCGATCCTCGGCATGCTCGTCCTCGGATTCGTGCTGCTGCGCGGCTGCGACGAGGCGCGCGGGCGGAGGGTCGCGGCGGAAGGCTGACGGATGGACGCGGGCCTGACGGGACTCCTCGCGCGCGTCGCCGCTCGTCCGGCGGGCCAGCCGTTCGTCGGCGGCCGGAGCGGGGTGCTGGACGGCCCGGCGTTCGCCGCGCGGGCCGGAGCGTTGGCGGCCGGGATGAGGGCTTCGGGGGTCCTGCCCGGGGATCGGGTCGTCGCCTGTCTGGAGCACGACGTCGACCTCGCCGTCTTCCCGTTCGCCTGCGCACAGCTCGGGGCGCTGTCGGTGCTGGTCAATCCGCGGCTCAAGCCCGACCAGGTCCGCCACATCGTCGAAGACGCGGATGCGGGCCTCGTGCTGATCAGCCCCGCGCGCCGCACGGGTCTGGCTGTGGGGATGGAAGAGCTCGCGGGCACGCGGACGGTGCGCGCGCTGGGTCGGATCGAAGGCATCCCGGAACTCGCGTCGGATGCGGATCCTGTCGCGTGCGGGCCGGACTCCGGTGGCGCGACGACGATCCTCTACACGAGCGGTTCGACGGGGCGTGCCAAGGGCATCGTCCAGTCGGGTCGGAGCCTCGTGGAGGGTGGGCGGATCGTCGCGGGCTACCTCGGCCTCGGCGCCACGGATCACGTGCTCGGCGTGCTCCCGCTGTCGTTCGACTACGGGCTGAACCAGGTCCTCGCGGCCGCCCACGCGGGGAGCCGGGTGACGCTGCAGTCCTACCTGTTCGCCGCAGAGGTCGTCCGGACCCTGCGCGACCTGCAGTGCACCGGCTTGGCCGGCGTTCCCGAGCTCTGGGTCGACGTCGTCGATGCGCTCGCGAGAGAGGCGGTGCCGGTCGAGGAGCTGCGCGCGCTGCGCTACGTGACCAACAGCGGGGGGCGGCTGCCCGAGCGGGTCATCCAGCACTTCCACCAACACCTGCCGTGGGTCGACGTGTTCAGCATGTACGGACTCACCGAGGCGTTCCGCTCGAGCTTCGTGCCGCCCGACGCGCTGCGTGCCGGGAGGCGCGGCATCGGCCTGCCGATCCCTGGAGTCGATCTCGACGTCGTGGACCCTCGGACCGGCGTGCCCTGCCCAACCGGCGAGGTCGGCGAGCTCGTCCATCGCGGCGCCTGCGTCGCCGAGGGCTACTGGCGGCAGCCGGCGATGAGTGCGCTCCGGTTCCGGCCCGACCCCTCGCGGCGCGGGACTTTCCAGGTCCATTCGGGCGATCTCGCACGGCGCGATGCCGAAGGCTACTTCGAACTCCTGGGCCGCGCGGACGAACAGCTGAAGATCGGCGGCTACCGCGTGTCACCGGACGAGGTGGTCGACGCGGTGCGGACGGTGGCTGGAGTCACGTCCGCGGCCGCCGTTGGCGTCGCCTCCGGCCGCGACGAGCTGCCCAGCCTCTGCGTGCTCGTGCACGGAGAGGCCGATCCCGGTGCGGTGGTCTCCGCATGCCGCAGATCCCTTCCGCCCTGGATGGTTCCAGCGCGCGTCCTCGTCCGGCAGGCGCCGCTGCCGCGGGGTCCGAACGGCAAGATCGACCTCGAGGCCGTGCGGCGCTGCTTCGCCGAGAGAGAGTGAACGATGTCCTGGACCAGTGATCACCGGATGCACGTGGCGGGCCTCCTCGCGCGCTATCGATGCCGCTATCCCGAGGAGGCGGAGGTCGCCGATCGCATCGAGGCGCTCTGTGCCGGCCGCTCCGACTGTCTGCAGCGCACGTGTTGGGAACCCGGTCACGTGACCGGCTCGGCGTGGATCGTCAGTCTGGACGGCAGCCAGTGTCTGCTGACCCATCACCGCAAGCTCGATCGGTGGCTGCAGCTGGGAGGCCATGCGGACGGGGAGACGCACGTCGAAGCGGTGGCGCTCCGTGAGGCCGAGGAGGAGTCCGGGATCCCGCGGTTCCTGATGCCGGCCTGGCAGGGTGAGCTCGTCCCGCTCGACCTCGATGTCCACGTGATTCCGGCTCGCGGGGTGGAGCCGGCCCACGAGCATCACGACTTCCGTTTCCTCCTGGTGGCCGACGCGACCCTGCCGATCCAGGTCAGCGAAGAATCGAATGACGTGCGCTGGGTGGAGGTCGAGCGGCTCGGCGACTTCACCGACGAGGAGAGCGTGCTTCGCCTGGCTCGGAAGGTGGACGCGATGTACCGGGCGCGCTGAGCTCGTCGGCGGCGATCTTGCGAAGGGCCTCGACCCGCGCCGCGTGCTCGGGTGCGGTCACGAGATTCGTCCACTCGTGCGGGTCGCGCGCGATGTCGTAGAGCTCTTCACCGCCGTCCCCGTAGCGGATGTAGCGGAAGCGGCGCCCGCTCAGCGCGAAGGCGTCCGGCTGGCCGAGCTGTGTGCGGACGGTCCCGGGCCAGTCCCGCCGCTGCGGATCCTGGAGGAGAGGCACGAGGCTGCGGCCATCCACGCCAGGCTTGGCAGGCACGGCGCAGAGCTCGGTCAGCGTCGGGAAGACGTCGAGGAGGCTGACGGCGGCATCGCAGCGGCTGCCGGCCGGTGAACCCTGGGGGAGCCCCGGCGTGCCGCGCGGCACGCGGATCAACAGCGGGACGCGTGCCGAGGCGCGCCAGCCGGTGAACTTCTGCCAGTGCTCCTTCTCGCCGAGGTGCCAGCCGTGGTCGCTGGTCACGACGACCACCGTGGTGTCGCGGTGCGGCCCGCGATCCAGCGCGTCCAGGATCTGGCCGACCATCGCATCGGCGAACGTGAGGGATGCGAGGTAGGCCGCCACACCGCTCTTCCAGAGCCCGTGCGCGCGGATGTGCGGCAGGTAGCGGTTGCGCGCGAGGCTCTGACCGGCTTCGGGGACGTCGTCGAGATCGTCGGCTCGGTAGCCGGGAGGCAGCTCTGTCTCCTCGGGAGAGAACTGTTCGAAGTCCTCGCGCGGGAGGAACCACGGCTCGTGCGGGCGGTAGATGCCGGCGGCCCGGAAGAAGGGCTCGTCGTGCGGGCGAGTCAGCTCGCCGGCAGCCCACTCGGCGACGAGGACGTCGCCGCCGTACTCGTCCCGCGTGGCGTCCACGGGCCCCCAATCGGCCTCGACGTACATCCATGGCTCCGGGGCAGGGAGACCGGCCGCTCCTGCGGCTGCCGCGTGCGGGGGAACGGGTTCTCCCGTTCCAGAGACGGGAAGTAGGCGTCCCAGCTCCGGGCATCGACGATGTAGTGCAGGAGCTTGCCACCGCCCGCAGCGTGGTAGCCGTGGTCGGCGAAGTGGCGCGGCAGCAGGACCTCGTCGGGGAGCAGATCACGGAAGACCTGCTGGTTGCGGATCAGGCCGGTCTTCCACGGCGCGCGGCCGCTGAACAGAGCGGTCCGCGACGGATTGCACGCCGGCGCCGCGCAGTACGCGTTGGTGAACAGCACGCCCTCGGCGGCCAGGGCGTCGAGGTGCGGCGTTCTGGCCTGCGGATGTCCGCCGAGGCAGCCGATCCAGTCGTTCAGGTCGTCGAGGACGATGAGCAGCACGTTGGGCGTGACCGGCTCTGCCTGCGGCGCGGGCTCCTGGCCGGGCAGTCCCGCTGTGCAGCAAGCCGTGCAGACGACGCTCCACAGCGCCCGTTGCAGGTTCCGGCCCGCGGATCGAGGTTGGCGATGGGGCACGTGGGTCACCCGCTCCGGCGCTCCTTGCTGCGCTGCTTCCCGTGGGGGTGGGCCTTGTCGTAGACCTCGCGGAGGCGCGGCATCGACACGTGCGTGTAGATCTCGGTCGTCACGAGGTTCGCGTGGCCGAGAAGCTCCTGAACCGCCCGGAGATCGGCGCCGTGGTCGAGAAGGTGGGTGGCGAACGAGTGCCGCAGCGTGTGTGGCGTCAGGTGCTTGTCGATGCCCGCGCGACGCGCGTGCTGCGTGACGGCTTCCAGCATCCAGCGCGCGGACAGCGGGCGGCCGAGTCGGTTCAGGAACAGGTGGCCCGGGTCGGCGACGCCGCGGTCCCGCAGATGCTGGTCGCGGTGGGGCAGGTGGGCCTCGATCGCGGCGCGGGCCGCTCCACCCAGCAGGCAAAGGCGTTCCTTGCGTCCCTTGCCGAACACGCGGACGACACCCTCGTCGAGTTCGATCTCACGGAGGCGCGTGGACTGGGCCTCGGCGACGCGGGCGCCGGTCGAGTACAGGAACTCCAGCAGGGCGCGGTCGCGCGTCCCGTAGAAGTCGTCCGCGAACGTCGCGCCCAGCAGCCGCGTCACTTCTCCCTCGGTCAGGAACTTCGGGATGCGCCGCGGCGCCTTCGGGCCCTTCACGAGCCGAGCCGGGTCCGACGCGACGCCGCGATGGTCGCGCAGGTAGCGGAAGAACGCGCGGAGAGACGCCAGCTTCCGCTGCACGCTGGTCGCGACGAGCCCACGCTGTTCGAGCTCGACGAGGTAGCGCCGGAGGTCGCGGCGGCTGGGCTCGCGCTCGGCGTCTCCGAACCATGCGAGGAACTGGTCCAGGTCGCGGCCGTAGGCCTTGACGGTGTGCGGCGAAGCACGGCGGACGTCGCGCAGGTGCTCGATGAAGCTCGTGCGGTGGTCCGCGAGGGGCTGTGCAGCCGACAGCATCGGCCGCCAGCGTAGCCTGTGTCCGGCCGTGGCCGTACCGGTGTCTTCTCCGCGCGCCGCCGATACGATCCGACACCGTGGCTTCGGACGTGGCGCAGCGTGAGATCGCCTTCCATCAGCTCGGGGCGGACCGGCTCCTCGAGTTCGAAGCAGCCGGCTTCACCGGGCCACTGCCTGTGTTCGACGCGGACCGCGTCGCGGAGATCCGGGACGCGGTCGATCGGATCGTCGCCGACCCCGAGCGGTTCCGGCCCGATCTCTACGAGATCGAGGCCGCGTGGACCGAACGGCCCGACGAGGTCGTCTGCCACTTCCTGGGAGGGTGGCGCTGCGATCCGGTGCTGCGCCGCGCGGTCTTCGACCTTGCGGCGACCGTGCCGTGTGCGCAGGTCCTGGGTGTCGACAGGCTCCGGTTCTGGCACGACCAGGTCTTCTACAAGCCGGCGCGTCATGCGGGCGTCGTGCCCTGGCACCAGGACTATTCCTACTGGCAGCGCACGGCACCGGCGCGCCACGTGACGCTCAACGTCATGTTGGACGACGCGGACGAGGACAACGGCTGCCTGATGTTCGTGCCGGGCAGCCACCGGATGGGGCTCCTGCCGAGCCTGCCGTTCGACAGCCCGCTCGAGACTGCGGTGGAGTTCCTCGATGCGGAGCAGCGCGCGTCGTTCCGGCCGGTCGCCGTGCCGGTGCCTGCGGGCCACGGCACGCTCCACCACAGCCACACTCTCCACGGGTCCGGTCCGAACCGGTCCGAACGCCCACGCCGCGCGCTGGTCCTCAACTACATGTGCGCCGACACCGTGGTCTCGGCGTCCGACGAGCCTTTGCTCGCCGGCGTCCCGCCGATTCCCCGGGGCGCCCGCGTCGAGGGCGCGTGCTTCCCGGTCGTCCTCGACCTGCGGAGGGGTGCGTGAGCGATCTCGGTGACGACGGGGCCAAGCGCCTCCTCGCGCTCGACGTGTTCCGTGGCGCGACCGTCGCGGGGATGATCCTGGTCAACAACCCGGGCTCGTGGGGCGCGATCTACGCGCCGCTCCGCCACGCCGCCTGGCACGGCTGGACGCCGACGGACCTCGTCTTCCCGTTCTTCCTGTTCATCGTCGGCGTCGCGCTCGTGCTCTCGATGGACAAGCGCCTCGCCGCGGGCGTGGCGCGCCGAACGCTGGTTCCGCACGTGCTGCGGCGGGCCCTCGTCCTGATCGGGCTCGGGCTGTTCCTCAACGCCTATCCGAAGCTCTTGCCGCAGGCCCTGCTCGGGATGGGGGACGCGTCTTTCGGAGACGTGCTGGAGCACATGCGGTGGCCGGGCGTGCTGCAGAGGATCGGCCTGTGCTACGGGATCGTCGGTCTGCTCTACCTGTTCGTGCCGCGGCGCGCCCTGCTTCCTTGTGGGGCGCTGCTGCTGCTCGGTCACGCTGCTCTGCTCGCCTGGGTCCCTGCACCGGGCGCGGCCGCGGTCGATCTCGACAGCCGGGGGGATCACCTCTCGGGGTGGTTGGACCGCACGCTGCTCGGTGAAGGGCATCTCTGGGTGAGTGCGAAGGTCTACGACCCCGAGGGCGTCCTGAGCACCGCGTCGGCGGTCGTCACCTGCCTGCTCGGCGTGGCGGTGGGACACATGCTGCGCCGTCGGGGCCCATCGCTCGCCGAGCGTGTCCTCGAGATCGCCGTCTTCGGGGTGGCGCTGGCTGCGGCCGGGCACCTGTGGGGCTTCGGGCTGCCGATCAACAAGCCGCTCTGGACCGGTTCCTACGCGCTGCTGACCGCGGGGCTCGCCGCGCAGTTCCTGGCGTTGAGCCTCTACGTCTGCGACCTGAGGGGCCACCGCCGGGTTGTCGAGCCGTTCCGTGTGTTCGGCGTCAATCCGATCACCGTGTTCGTCGGCTCTGCGGTCCTCGCCAAGACCCTGTCCTGGATCCGCGTCGCGGGCGGAGAGACGACGCTGCGCGCCTGGATCTACGACCGCTTGTTCCTGTCTTGGGCGGAAGGCCATCACGCATCGCTCGCCTACGCACTCGCCTGGGTGACCGGCTGGTTCCTCGTGCTGCGCGCGATGGATCGGCGGGGCATCCACGTCCGCGTCTGAACCCTCCCCATTCCCCGATGCGCCACTCCCGGTTCCTGATCTCCTGCGCCGCCGCGCTGCCGCTGGTCGCTCTCGCCTTCGCCGAGCCCGTGCGCGAGCCGCGTTGGTGGCGCGGCAACCTGCACACGCACTCGCTCTGGAGCGACGGCAACGACTTCCCGGAGATGGTCGTCGACTGGTACCGCGCGCGTCCCGAGTACCAGTTCCTCGCGTTGACCGAGCACAACGTGCTCGCCGACCACGAGAAGTGGGTCGAGAACGACCTCGTGGTGCGCCGCGGCGGCCGGACCGCGCTGCGGGAATACCGCGACCGCTTCGGCGAGGACTGGGTCGAGACCCGCGAGGCGGAGGGCGGGAAGCTGGAGGTCCGCCTGAAGACGCTGCCCGAGTTCCGCGGGCGGTTCGAAGTGCCGGGGGAGTTCCTGCTGATCGACGCCGAGGAGATCACCGACTCCTACGGCGGGCTGCCGATCCACATCAACGCGACGAACGTCGGTGAGCTGGTCCGCCCCAAGGGCGGCACGAGCGTGCGGGACGTGATCCAGCAGAACCTGGAGGCCGTGAAGGCGCAGGCCGAGAAGCTCGATCGCCCGATCCTGGCCCACGTCAACCACCCGAACTTCGGCTGGGCGGTGACCGCCGAGGACCTCGCCTACGCACCCGCCGAGCGGTTCTTCGAGGTCTACAACGGACATCCCGGCGTCCGGCAGCTCGGCGATGACGTCCACGCCAGCATCGAGCGGGCCTGGGACGTGGCGAACGCGCTTCGCATCCAGGAACTCGGCGCGGAGCCACTCTTCGGCCTCGCGACCGACGACAGCCACAACTACCACAACGCGTCGGCGTCGATCCCGGGCCGCGGTTGGGTGGTCGTGCGGTCGTCCGAGCTGACGGCGGAATCGCTGATCGGCGCGATGGAGGCGGGGGACTTCTACGCGAGCTCGGGAGTCGGGCTGCGCGACGTCCGATTCGCCGACGGCGCGCTCCATGTGGAGGTCGACCCGGTCGACGGCGAGACCTACCGCATCGACTTCATCGGAACCCGGGCGGGCCTCGACCTGTCGGGTGAGGGGGTCCAAGGCCCCGACGGAGCGGTCCTGCACGTGACCCGACGCTATCCGGCAGGCGTCGGCGCGACGCTCCACAGCGCGGTGGGGAACGAGGCGCGCTACGAGCTGACGGGCGACGAGCTCTACGTCCGGGCCGTCATCACATCGTCCGCATCACCGGACCGACCTGTCTGGGAAGGCCAGCGCAAGCAGGCCTGGACGCAGCCGGTGGGCTGGCGGGCTCGCCCGCGCTGAAGCATTCCGTCTCGGGCTGGGGCTGGGGGTGGTTCCGTGTCCCGCGGAGCCGACCTATCCTGACGCACCATGCGGTTCGCTCGGACGCTCCTCGGTTCGGTTGTCGCTCTCCTGGGATCACTGGGTCTCGGTGCCCAGCAGGCATCGTCCGACGTGGGCATGGGCGTGTTCCCGTTCCTCGTCGGGAACATGGACAACCAGGTCGCGCAGATCGTGTCGAACTGCGACCAGCGCGGCATCGACACGATCTACGTCAGCGTCTTCCGCGCGACGGGCCGGCTGACGGGAGACCTGTGGATCACCGATCGGGCCGGCACCTGGGACGCTGCGCGTGGTCCGGTGCGCCCTGGCGGCGCAGGCATCGACCTCGTCAGTCTGATCCAGCAGGCGCACGCGCGGAATATGCGCGTGGTCGGCGTCATGAAGTGCTTTGCGGACACCGTCCAGCCGACGGATGCGGCGCATCGCCAGTACCTGCTGGAGGTGGTCGACTACTTCCTGGACTCGTTCCAGACGTCGGGCGAACCGACCTACGACCTGGATGGCATCGCGCTCGACTACGTGCGTTTCGTCGGTTCGGGAACCGGCAACGATCCGTCGCTGGTCACGGGCTTCGTCCGTGACGTCAAGCAGAGGCTGGGGGCGCTGTCGCTGCACGCGTACCTGATCGCGAACCGCTACGCGTTCGACGGCCCGACCTACGACGGCAACTTCACGAGCTACGGTTCGGTCATCGCGTCGCTCGCATCCCAGTACGGTCAGCACTGGGAGCAGATGGCGCGTCACGTCGATGTGCTGATGCCGATGTGCTACACGGCGGACGGGTCGATCTACTCGACCTACGCACTGCACCAGGCCTACGTGCGCCAGGCGGCGAACTACTGCCGGACGGCGTGCTCGCGCGCGGGCTTCCCGGTCCGACGCGTGCAGCCGGTGATCAAGACCTACAGCTCGACAGGGGAGACGACGACGCAGCAGACGGTCGATGCGTCGATCACGGGTGCGTTGCTCGGCGGAGCGAACGGCTACCAGGCGTTCCGCTACGGGACGATGCAGGCGTCCTGGTGGGCTTCGATGGCCCAGTACGCGGTGCCGGGCGCGAACTTCCCGCGGCCGATCCTGACGGCGACGCTCCAGGGCGTGACCTCGACCCTCGACGCGGGCGCGAGCACGGATCGCGAGCAGGCGGCGCCTTCGCTGACGGCTCGGTACGACACCGATGGGGATGGGGTCTTCGACACGCCCTGGCTGCCCAACCAGCCGCGCACCCGCGTCTTGCCGTCGCCGGTGGGCGCGATCGTTGGTGTCCAGGTCGCGGATGCCGACGGGCACATCAGCGCGACGCGTCGCCGGATTCCGGACGGTCGCGTGGTGACGGCCGTCCCGAGCTTCATCCGCGCGGGCACCGGTGGTGCTGTGGATCTAACCATCGACGGCGGGCCGGGTGCCGCGGGCGCGACCTACCTGCTGCTCGCGTCGCAGACGCTGCCCGGGCCAGGCACGGTGTGGACGCCGACGCTGACGCTGCCGCTGACGGTGGACGCGTTCACGGTGGCGATGATCGGCCTGGCCCAGTCGCCGGCGCTGCAGAACGGCATCGGTGTCCTCGATGCCCAAGGCCGCGCGACGGCGCGCTTCCAGGTGCCCGGCGGCGTGCTGTCGCCGTTCGTGCTCCAGCGCATCTACTGGTCGGTCGCCGCTGCAGACACGAACGGCCAGCCGTGGTTCGTCGGCGACGC
>JBEAPQ010000199.1:0-6091 GCA_041164325.1 Planctomycetota bacterium
CCCCGGCTGCACATAGCCGTAGCCGGTCGCCGCGTGGCGGGGGCGGATCCCGAACGTCACGAGTGCTCCGTGAGCGGCAGCGATCGCCGCGCCGCGCGCGAGCAGGGCCTGGAAGCGTTCCACGGGCTCGATCAGGTGGTCGGCGGGGAGGAAAACGACCGTCGCGCCCGGGTCCTCGGCCTCGACGCGCGCCGTGGCGAAGGCGACGCACGGCGCCGTGTCCCGCGCCTCCGGTTCGACCAGCAACCGGTCCTCGTGCAGCTCTGGCAGGGCGGTGCGGACTCCGTCGGCCTGCTCCGGATTCGTGATGACCCAGATGCGACTCGGATCGACCAGGCCCAAGAGGCGGTCGAACGTCGCGCCGATCAGGCTGCGCCCGCGGGCGAGAGGGAGCAGCTGCTTGGGCCGCTTCGTGCGGCTGGCAGGCCAGAAACGGGTGCCGGAACCACCGGCGAGGATCACAGCGTGCAGGGCGGGCATGGGGGGGATGCGTCAGCGGGGTCAGTGGCGGGTCCGGCTGGCCGGAATCGGGCCGAGGGCGGCACGCTTGGCGGGGTCACGCCCGAGCCACAGCGGACGCGTCTGCGGATCGCGGAGGTGGCCGTGGATCTGGAAGCGCGCCAGTTCGCTCGTCAGCGCGCGGAGTGCCTGGGGGAGAAGGAGCCAGTCTGCGGAGCGGCCGAAGAAGTCCGGGAAGTCGATCCGGAGATCGACGTAGCCGTCCATGTCGATCGCGCCGCGACCGGTTGCCGTGAGCAGGGGCGACGTCACCTCGAACGACGGGATCCGGATCGATCGATCTCCGATCTCGAAACGCGCGGCCAGACCTTCGAATCGGGGACGACGCGGCTCCGCGAGGTAGCTGTAGATCGACGTGAACACCGGGACGCGTCCGAGGTCGCCCTCGGTGATCCGGACCTCGCCGCTGCCGGCCATGTCGACGATGTCTCCGCCCAGGAGCTCGTCGAGGCGCAGCCGTCCCGAGAGTCGTCCCCGCATGCCGTCGCTGCGGCCGCTCGCCGCGCGGGTCAGGAGATCGAGGCTCAGCCCCTCCCAGCCCAGGTCGAAGGACAGCGTTCCCGGGCCGGCAAAGCGGTGGACGAGCGTCGCGTCCTTGCGGCTGCCGGTTACGGTGCCGCCGTGCAGCCGCGCCCGGAGTGCGCCGAACTCGATGTGGTCGGGTGTCGCGAGGAACGTCGCCTGGACATCGCTGATCCCGTGCCCCAGTACGGTGGCGGTCCCGGCCTCGACGCGGCCTCGCGCGAAGCCGCCGTCCGGACCGAACTCGGCGGCGTCGATCGACCACAGGCCGGTGACGTCGCGGATCTCGGTACCGAGGAGGAGGGACAGTCCGCGCGCGGAGAGGCTGCCGCGGACCTCGGTGCGCATCGGAGACGCATCCTCGGGGAACACGAGCCGCATGTGCAGCTCGTGGACGGCGACCCGGCCAGCGATCTGCCGAGCTCGCCACGTGTCGGCGATCGGCCCGTCCAGCAGCTGCCCGATCCGATCATCGACAGGGAAGTCCGGGCTCGACACGAGCACGTCGAAGACCTGTGCCCCGTCGAGCTGACCGACAGAGCCCTCGACGCAGAGCACCTCTGCGCCGGCCATCCGGGCCCGGACGTCGGAGAACGCGGTGTTCCCGTCGACGACGAGGAGGTCGCCGTACACGTGCTCGGCCGGCGCGGGCAGGAACTCGGCCGCCGACCGGACGTCGAGCAGCTGGATCCGGAGCGTCTGGTGTGGCGCGTCGTCGTCCGGTTCTTGCAGGCGACGCCAGACGAGATCCACCTGGCCCGAAGGGTCGAGGAGAGTCCACGTTTCGAAGTCGAATGCGCCGAACGCATCCACCGCGCGGCCGAGGCGCGGCGTGAGCTCGAGGCCGCGAACGACCGCGGAGAGGTCTGTGGCGGTCCCATCGGGCCCCACGTGGACGGTGCCGTGCAGCGTCAGAGCGGCGGGCTCCCGTTCCGGGCCGTTCTCGATCACGCCGCGGACGGCGGCGACCTCGACGCGGTTCTGCCCGTCCTCGCCGTGCACGAACACGGGTCCGCGCAGCGCGGTCGTCGGCAGCGGGAGGTCGGCGAGCTGGATGCGACCATCCTCGACGTCGATGCGGACGTCGTAGCCGAAGGACGAAGCGCCCTGGTCACGCCACGTGGTCAAGTCGACGGCGAAGACCCCGTCGAGCCCGAGCGTGTCGACGGTGTCTCGGATCCCACCGCCGAGTGCCGCGACCGCGCCGCGCAGCTCCTCATCCAGCGCGAGCCGGTCGGCGGTCACGTGGATCAGGGCGGCAGGGCCCTGGTCCTCGCTGCCGTTCTTCGGAAACCGTCCGTCGACCGTCACCTGTCCGCCGTCCCTCGCCCCCTCGAGCCGCACGACGACGCCGTCGGGCCCGATGTCGACGAGACCCGTCACCTGCTCGATACGGCAGGGGAACCCACTCCACGCAGCGGAGGCTCCGAGCGGACGGAGCTGGACGCGGACGCCCGGCTCGTCGACCGCGGTTCCGGTGCGGACTGCGATCCGCAGGGTCGTGGTGCCGACCGGAGCGTAGTCGTCGTAGGCCGCAGCGAACGTCGGGTCGAGCTGCGCGAGGGCGGCGCGGATCTCCGGCGAGAACGCGAGCTCGTCGCTCTCGATGTCCAGCTGGACGGAACCAGGAGCATCTCCTCGCCGGGGAATGACCAGTCCCTGCGCGCGGATTCCGTGTTCGCCGAGTCGCGCGTGCACGTCCTCCACGGTCACCTGTCCATCGTGCAGCCGCACGTTGCCGTGCAGACCCTCGAGCAGGTGGGGGAAGCCGTGGGCGCGCTGGCCGTCTTCGCCGACGAAGCCCACGAAGCGTGCCTCCACGTCGCGCAGTCCGATGTCGAGCGACAGTCGAGGGCGGGCTCCGCTGCCGATGGCGTGGGTCAGACGCAACGAGGCGCTCCCCCTGCCGTCACTCGGCTCGAACGCCTCCCAGACGTTGCGCGCGTCCTTGAGCGCCGCGAGTGCTCGTCCCAGGACGGGGTCGACGCGCACGTCGCGCGCTTCCACCGCGAGCTCCAGGCGAGGCTCTGGGGCGAACAGGCCACCGATGCGGCCCTCGACGTCGATCTCGCCGCGATCGCTGCGCTCCTCGATCGAGAACGCGAGGTGCCCTCCGTCAGCGAGCTCCGCCGAGACCTGCGCCCGCGCATCCGAGATCGGATACGGAAGTTGGGGGACCGTGCAGCGCAGGTTCTCGAGTTCGAGGCGGACTCCAGCGCCGAGCTCGGCGACTTCCTCGCGGCCCTGTCCCCGGCGGGGATACTCCGCCCAGATCGACAGTGCGCGCGCCGTGCCGCCGACGCCGATACCCGTCAGGAACTCGACCGCGTCGCGGCTGTAGGGTGCCGCCATGTCGGGGACGAGCGGCACGTCGAGGAGGCGGAGGACTGCGCGGAACTCGGAGGTCTCCAAGTTGGCGCTGCCCTCGACCGTGACCTCGCGATCGTCCGGCCCCCGCATCGTGCCGCGCACCACGCCTGCGTAGCTGCCGACGGCCTCCGGCAGGAACTCCAGAGCCACGGAGGTGAACGCGATGGCCTCGGCACCGGGCGCGAGGCGCAGCCGCATCGTGGAGTCGAGGATCTCGATCGACGGCGGCGGAGGAGGCTTCCCGGCCTCGGTCTGCGCGACCTGTGGCAGGAGGATGCGACCGAGATCGGGGAAACGGCCCGCGGCGAGATCGACGTCGACGGCGAGTCCCCGCACGCGCACGGCCCGCACGCGGCCGACCTCGCCGAGCGGGTTGATGTCCACGGCGACGTCCAGTTCGTCGACTTCGATGTGCGCGTGCCCGGCGCCTTCGGCCGACTCGTCTTCGGCCGTTCGGATCGCGAGTCCGCGCAGCAGGACCCGCCCTTCTCCGAGGTCGAGCTCTGCATCCTCGAGTTCGAAGCTGGACCGCTCCAGCACGCTCGAGAGCGCATTGATCACGAACGTCCTCGCGACCCCCGTGCTGCGTAGCGCCAGCAGGGTCCCGACCACGAGCGTGGCAAGGATGACGACGTAGAGGAGAGCGATGCGTTGTCTGGTCAACGGCGTGGCTTCGCGGGGCGTTCCCTGGAGCGGCGGATGCTAACCGGGATCGCCCGAAACACCGTGGGCCGGAGCCTTGGACCCCCAGGGGGTGAAGCACTCGTTCCGCCGTCGATCGGGGTTCGGTCACAGGGTGCGAGAGCGGGTCGGCAGCGTTCGATGGCGCGCGTTGCGGAGGTTGATGGCCGCCGTCGATCCGAACGAGCTCGCGCGGATCTGCCAGGAATCGGCCTCGAAACGTCGATTCGAGGCGTTTGGCGGCCTTTTTTGCTTTGACTCGCCCTGGGAGGCGATCGAACATCCGACGGCTCGCGCGAGACGCCGAGGGGGCGTTTCGACAGCGACAACGTGTTCACGTTCTACAAAAGGAATCGGCCATGGCCGCCCGCAAGACCAAGAAGAAGGCTGCTGCAGCTCCTGCCGAGCTGATCATCTCGAAGTCCCGCACCAAGGGTGCGGTCAAGAAGTGCAACGTGTCGTCGGAGTTCTACGCGGCTCTCGACGCCTACGTTCGCGCTGCGATCAAGGGCGCCGAGGAGCGCGCGATGGGCAACGGTCGGAAGACGCTGCGCCCCTACGATCTCTGATCAAATGACCCTGGTCATTTGATCAGAGTTGTTTGCTGGGCGGCGGCTTCGCCGCCGCGTCCGGATCTCGGCGCATCCGCGCCAAGATCCGCGAGGGCCTGCGGCCCTCGGATGCGGTGGTTCGGGCTGGGTCTGGCGAACGACTCCGGTCAGGACGAGCTCGAAACCTTGGTTTCGGGCTCGTTGTCGTTACGGGCCGGAAGGGACTGTCGGTCAGTCCGCGTAGGTCGCCATCAGGTAGAGCGGCGACAGGTCCTGGCTCGCGCAGGGGTTGGCGCTGAGCTGAGGTGCGAAGAGGTCTCGCGCGGCGGGTACTGGGAGCGGTTGGACTGTGCCGATCGAGCGGAGGTGCGGGGCGAGGTCGTCGCGGGCGAGCAACGAGTCCTGGGCCAGGATCGTGGTGGGGGTCCTGGATGGTTCGCAGGCTGCGAGCAGGGCTTTGCGATCCAGGGCTGCGGGCTCGGTAAGGAGCGCGGTCACGCCGTCACGGAGTGCGAGCCGGGCCGTGTGGAAGTGGTCGCGTCGCGCGTCCAGGATGACGAGGAGCTCGTGGTGTTCCGGCGCGAGTTGGTGCTGCCAGGCTGTGGTGGCGAGCAGTTCGAGGCTCGTGAAGCGGGAGAGCTCCACGTTGCCGAAGGCCGCGAGCGTGCGGGCGAGGGTGACGGCGACGCGGAGGCCGGTGTAGGAGCCCGGACCGACGTCGGCGCGGATCGCCTGCAGCTCGGCGACCGTGACTCCGGCTTCGACGCAGAGAGCTTGGACCTGTGCGACCAGGTCGGTGCCGCGCGTCGGGGCGGACCGCTGGTCCTCGGGGGTGCAGACGATGCGCCCTTCGGCCGTGTGCAACGCGCAGACGGCGTTTCGCGCGCTGGCGGAGAGGGCCAGCTCGACCTTCGTCACGAACCGAGCTCCTCGCGGACCACGCTGACCATCTCGTCGACGAGGCGATCGACGGTCGTGCGGTCCGGAGCTTCGACCATGACCCGGCACAGCGACTCGGTTCCCGAGTAGCGGAGCACGACCCGTCCCTCCTCGCCGAGCGCAGCCTCGCAGCGGGCGACGGCTGCGGTGATGCGTGGGTTGTCCTCCAGCGGCGGCTTGGACGAGACGCGGACGTTCTCCAGGCGTTGGGGGAAGCGTTCGAACGTCGCGAATGCAGCGCTGGCCCCGCGCTCCAGCACGCCTTCGAGGCGGAGGATCTGCAGCGCCGTGAAGATCCCGTCCCCGACGAGGTAGCCGTCGCGGTCGAACAAGACATGCCCGGACTGTTCGGCTCCCAGCGCGAAGCCTCCCTCGCGCATCCGCTTGGCGACGTGCCGGTCGCCGACCGGCGTCATCTCGACGCCGATGCCGGCCGCGGCGAGATGTCGCCGGAGGCCGAGGTTGGTCATGACGGTCGCGACGACCCGGTCGCCGGGAAGCCGACCCTC
>JBEAPQ010000200.1:0-3095 GCA_041164325.1 Planctomycetota bacterium
GGGGCCATCACAGCCCAGGGTGCCGAGCAGCCCGGCTCGACGCGGGAGTGGATCCGCAAGGAGATCGAGGCCAAGGAGAAGGCCATGCGGGAGGGCAAGGTGGTCCGCAGCAACGTGCGGATCACCGTCCGGTTGCAGAACGGGAGCCGACTCCGCGGCGTGGTCAAGAACGGACGCTTCATCGAGAAGCACGATGGGCTGATCTTCGTGCCCAGTGAACGCGTCAGCGAAGGGGCCGGTCTGCGGCTCTGGTACTACGACCAGACCAACAGCTACATCTTCTTGCCGTGGGGCACGATCGCCGAGCACACGATCGGCGAGGTCCTGACCGACGAAGACGTCACGAAGATGGGCCTCGAGTTGGATCGGCAGGCCCGCGTGGCGCGCGGCGTCCCGAAGAACGCGGACAAGGGTGAGACCGACGGCGGTGAGGGCGAGGCGAAGTCCGCAGATGCTACGCCACCCGCGGCCCCACCCGGCGGCGGCGTCGTTCCGCAGGAGCCCGCCAAGCCGGTGTCCAAGCTGACGCCAGCGCAGAAGGCGCTGCTGACCGAGTTCCCGCCTTCCGCCGGCTGGGGGCTCGAGAAGCTGAAGGCGCTCGAACTGCGCAAGATCCAGGTCAACGTCTGGCCGAACGAACAGGAAAAGCGCTTCATCGACAGCTTCGGGGCGTGGAACGAGGCGTTCCGCATCCAGCAGGAGGAAGCCGAGGCCGGCGGCGAGCTGGTGCGGGGACCGGTGGTCCAGGTGCCGCCGAAGACCGAGGGGGCCGAGCCGCGCGCGCGCCGGTCCGACCGCCGCGAGCGCCGGCGCTGATCCGGGCGTCCGTGCTTTGGTCTTGATCCGCGGGGCAGGCCGCGGATCCTTCGCGGCATGAAGACCGCGTTCGTGTTCACGGGCCAAGGCTCCCAGTTTCCGGGGATGGGCAAGGACCTTGCCGAGGCCTTCCCGATCGCCCGCGAGACGTTCGAGGAAGCCGACGCAGCCCTCGGTGAGTCGATCTCGCAGCTCTGCTTCGACGGCCCCGAAGACCAGCTGTCGCTGACGGTGAACACACAGCCGGCGACGCTCGCCGTCTCGATCGCAGCCTTCCGGGCGCTCGGCCAGACCCCCGACCTGGCTGCGGGGCACTCGCTGGGCGAGTATTCGGCGCTGACTGCGGCGGGTGCGTTCGCGTTCGCCGACGCCGTCCGCCTCGTGCGCGCGCGTGCGCAGCTGATGCAGGAGGCCGTGCCGGCCGGCACCGGTGGGATGGTCGTCCTGCGTCGGATGAACGCCGACGAGGCGCGCGCGGTGGCTGCCCAGGTCACGCGCGGCGTCTGCGACGTGGCCAACTTCAACGCTCCGGGGCAGGTCGTGCTGTCGGGTGCTTCGGAGGCGATGGACGAGGTCATGGAGATCGTCGGTCCCCGTGGAGGCCTGCGGCTCAACGTCTCGGTGCCCTTCCACAGCTCGCTGCTCCGCGACGCCGCCAAGTCCTTCGGCGAGGTCCTGCGGGGCGTCGAGATCCGTGACCCCGCGTTCCCGATCTACTGCAACGTCGACGCGGCTCCGGTGACCGACGCGGCTGCGATCCGCGACGCGTTGGAGCGTCAGTTCGCCGGCTCGGTCCTCTGGCAGGACAGCGTCGAGCGCATGCTGCAGGACGCCTCGGTCCGCCGCTTCGTCGAGTTCGGGCCCAAGCCGACCCTCGCGCGGATGGTCACGCAGATCGCGACTCATGCTGGCGTCGAAGGTGTCGAGGCCGAGGCGGTCTGCACGCCCGACGACGTCGCGCGGCTGGCCACGCCATGAGCGCGGCCACCGGCGTCCTTCGCGCCGGTCTCTGGCCGCTGTCCCTGCTCTACGGCTGGATCAGCGACCGCCGCAATGCGGCCTACGACCGGGGCACTGCGGTGGCGCACCGTCTGGGCGTGCCGGTGATCTCGGTCGGCAACCTGACGGTCGGCGGGACTGGCAAGACACCGCTGGTCGTCTGGCTCGTCGAGAAGGCGCTGGCGGCCGGACGGCGTCCGGGCGTCCTCGCCCGGGGCTACGGGCGGGCCAAGGGTGCCCCGCTGAACGACGAGGGCATGCTGCTCGCAGGCCGGTTTCCTGGCCTGCCGCAGGAGCAGGACCCCGACCGCGTCGCGGGCGGCCGCCGGCTCCTGGCGCGGGGGGACGTCGATGTCATCCTCCTCGACGACGGATTCCAGCATCGGCGCCTCGCGCGCGACACGGACCTCGTCTGCATCGACGCTCTGGCGCCGTTCGCGAATGGGCTCCTCCTTCCGGCGGGTGACCTCCGCGAGCGCACGCGCGCGCTGCAGCGGGCCTCTGCGGTCGTGCTGACCCGTGCTGGTTCGGTCGGGAACGCCGAGCGGCGATCGACGATCGCCCGGGTGCGCGGAGCCGCAGGTCGGGATCTGCCCGTCTTCGTGACCGACCACCGCCCGACCGATGTCGCGGTGCTCGGGACGTCCGAGGTGCAGCCCGTCGCGAGCCTTGCGGGACAGCGTGTCCACCTGCTGTCGGCGATCGCGAAGCCCGCTGCGTTCGAAGCGCTGGTCCGCGCGCTCGGCGCCGAGGTCGTCGCACATCATGTGCGCCGTGACCACCACGTCCATGCGCCCGCCGATGTCGCGCGCGTGCGCGCGGGCGCCGAGGCAGACGGCGCGAAGCTCGTCGTCACCGAGAAGGACGCCGTCAAGTTGGGGGCCGAGGCCGCCGGTGCTCTGGCGCTGCGGATCGGCCTCGCCTTCCTCGGCGACGAGCCGACGACGAGCGAGGTGGGGCTGTGACCGCACGTCGGATCACCCTCGCACACCGGATCGAGTACGCGCTCGCGCGAACAGGGATCAGCCTGCTGGGCGTGCTTCCCGAGCGCCTGGGCTATGCGGCGATGGCGGGCGTGGCGCGGATCTGGTTGGCCTTCGCGCCAGCCCGACGACGACTCGGGCGCCAGCATCTCGAGCTCGCCTATCCGGGCCGGTTCTCACGGCGGCAGGCGCATCGCCTCCTGGCCCGAAGTACGACCAACGCGTTCCAGAACGTGCTCGACATGCTCCATGCGGCGCGGCACCTGGAGCGCGGAACGATCCGCGAGCGCATCGAGC
>JBEAPQ010000201.1:0-4590 GCA_041164325.1 Planctomycetota bacterium
GAGCCGCCGCTCGCCTACCTGCAGGAGGAATACGGATTCGCGCCGGACGCGGCGTGGTTCGAGCACCTCCGCCTCGCGTCGATCCGCTTCGGCAGCGGCTGCTCGTCGTCGTTCGTGTCGCCGCAGGGCCTGATCATGACCAACCACCACTGCGTGCGTGGTCAGATCGCCGAGGTCCAGGGAGAGAACGACTGGGTCGCCGACGGCTTCTACGCGCGTGCGCTCGAGGACGAGGTCAAGATCCCCGGGCTGACCGTCCAGCAGGTCGTCGACATCCGCGACGTGACCGAAGACGTCAACGCCGGCATCGCCGACACCGACGACGACGCAGCCAAGACCGAGAAGCGCGCTGCCAACATGGAGCGCATCGTCGCGGCCGCGACGACGCCCGGCACCAAGCCGCAGGTGGTCACGCTGTTCCAGGGCGCCCGCTACCACCTCTACACCTACAAGATCTGGGACGACATCCGTCTCGTCTGCGCGCCGCACCTGCAGACCGCGCACTTCGGCGGGGACTACGACAACTTCACGTTCCCGCGCTGGTGCCTCGACTTCTCGTTCGTGCGCGCCTACGTCGACGGCAAGCCCGCCGACACGTCGTCGCACTACTTCCGCTGGTCGACGGCCGGCGTGCGTGAGGGCGAGCTGGTCTTCGTCACCGGCAACCCGGGCACGACCAAGCGCCTGCTGACGCTCGCGCAGATGGAGTACCTCCGCGACGTCTTCCACCCGATCGTCCAGGGCCTGATCGACGCCCGCCTCGCGATCCGCAAGGAGCTCGTCGCGATGGACCCGAGCCTCGAGAAGGACCTGCGCACCGAGATCCTCAGCTGGGAGAACTCGCAGAAGGCCTACCGCGGCTATTGGGACGGCCTGCTCGACCCGAGCCTGATGGAGCAGAAGGCTGCCGCCGAACAGGCGTTCCGCGCGCGCGTCGGGGACGATCCGGAACTCGCCGCCCAGTACGGCGACGCGTGGGACAAGCTCGCCGCAGTCTCCGCCGAGCGCCGCGATCTCGAGGCCAAGATCCGCTTCCAGAGCACCGGCGGTCACCCGGTCCTCGGGCTCGCCACGCTCGCCGTCCAGGCGACCGACAGCGAACTGCCCGAAGCCGCACGCACCCGCGCCGCCAACACCGCGCGCGAGCTCCGCGCCGAGCTGGCCGGCAAGCCTCTGCCCGAACTCGCGGTGCGCGAGTTCATCAGCCACCTCGAGCGATCGATGGACTGGCTCCCCGAGGGTGACCCGTGGCGCAACGTCGTGATCGGCGACCGTTCGCCCGAAGCCGTCGCCGCCCTGCTGGCGGACAGCGAGCTGCTCGACGAGCCCAAGCTCGAGTCGATCCTCAGCGGCACCTGGGCAGGCAACGGCATGGAGCCCGCCTACGCGATGGCGAAGGCGATCCTTCCGATGACGGCCGCCAACCAGGCCGCCAACGCGCGCCTCACCAAGACCGAGGAGGCCCAGGGCGTCCGCATCGGCCAGGCGCTGTTCGGCGCCTACGGCACGTCGGTCAGCCCCGACGCCACGCTGACGCTGCGCTTCAGCGACGGGGTCGTGCAGGGCTATCCCTACAACGGCA
Source organism: Planctomycetota bacterium (assembly GCA_041164325.1). GTDB lineage: Bacteria > Planctomycetota > UBA1135 > UBA1135 > UBA2386 > JAQCBR01. Next base: position 1,583 of record JBEAPQ010000201.1, read on the forward strand.
CCATCACCCCGTACTGGACGTCGTTCTACGGCCTCTACGCGCGCGAGCACGAGTTCGGCGGGGAGCACCCGTTCGACATGCCGCAGATCTGGAAGGACCGCGCCGGACAGATCGACATGACCAAGCCGATGGACCTCGTCAGCACCAACGACATCATCGGCGGCAACTCGGGCAGCCCCCTCGTCAACGCCAGCCTCGAAGTCGTAGGCCTCGTCTTCGACGGCAACATCGAGATGCTCCCCAACCGCTACGTCTACCGCGCCGACGTCCCCCGCTCGGTCTCGGTCCACGCCGACGGGATCATGGAAGCCCTGAAGAAGGTCTACGACGCCGACCGCATCGTGGCCGAGCTGCTGGGCGAGAAGGACTGAGGGGGAGCGGATCGGACCACGTGAATTGGGCAGCAGCTTGCTGCCCAATTGATCGCTCTGGCCACCCACGGGCCAAAGTCCTGGAGTTCCTGGGGTTACGGCTCGAGAAGCCCTTGGGCCCTGGGAACTCCGGCCGCAGATCGGCCGCCGGCCGGTCGATCACGTTCGCGCCCCAACCGCAGCCTAAAGGCCGCTCGGGTCACCGGCTGCGATCTCCCGGACCGAGGTGCTCCCGCACTTCGCCCCCCGCGCAGCGGGGACGATCCACTCCGCAGCTCCGCCTCCAGCTGCTCGACGCTCGGCAGCTTTCGCGAGAGGTTGTCCGGGAGCGCCCGCGTCAGCTCGAACTGTGAGACAGCCACAGGCTTGGTCGTGCCACGCAACGCGTACTCGACCACCGTCGCCTCACGGTCCTTGCAGAGGATGAGACCGATGCTCGGAAGGTCGCCCGGCCGCCTCAGCAGGTCGTCCACCGCCGCGAGATAGAAGTTGAGCTTGCCGGCGTGCTCGGGCCTGAACTTGCCGGCCTTGAGCTCGAGCACGACGTAGCAGCGAAGCTCGAGGTGGTAGAAGAGGAGGTCGAGTCGGAACTCCTCACTCCCGACCCGGAGCGGGTATTGGCTGCCGACGAACGCGAATCCCTGCCCGAGTTCGAGCAGGAAGTCGCGGATGTGCTGGATGAGCCCGGCCTCGATCACCCGCTCCTCGGCATCGTCCGCGATGCCCAAGAAGTCGAGCTTGTAGGGGTCCTTCAGGATCTCCCGCGCGAGGTCCGACCGCGGCGCCGGAAGCGCACTCGCGAAGTTCGTCAGCGCCCCGCCCTGCACCTCGAACAAGCCCCGCTCGATCTGGATCGCGAGCACGTTGCGACTCCATCCGTGATCGACGGTCTTTCGGGCGTACCAGACGCGCTGCTCGGGGTCCTTGACCTTCTCGAGGAGGGTCAAATTGTGCCACCAGGTCAATTGTGCAAGTGGTCCTTGCACAATTGAGATCTCGGGCCACGCCCTCGCGAAGCTCCTCATGTACTTGAGGTTACGTCCGGAGAACCCCCTGGCGTCCGGGAACTCCCGCCGCAGATCGGCTGCCAACCGGTCGATCACCCTGGCCCCCCAACCCAACCTCTTCTGCCGATCCAAGATGTCCCGGCCGATCGACCAGTAGAGCACCACGAGCTCGCTGTTCACCGCCAGCGCCGCCCGCACGCGGGCCGCGCGCACCCGCTCCTTCAGCTCCCGCAAGAAGGACTCGTAGCCCTCCGGGCTCACCGTCGGCGATTCCCCCATCTGTGCCTCCACGGGCACGACCCCGCACCCCAACTCCTGTGGCGATCCACACGCTGGAGGGCGCGCGAGACAACTCGCCCTTGGGACATCGCGGAGCAGTGGAGGCAAAGGCCTGAAGCTCCGGGGCTCGCCTGCTGCGAGAGCCAGAGGCCCGGCGGGATTCCCCGAGCCCGCCCGGATGGGATGACTCGTCGGAGTTCTGCGCAACCGCGGAACGTCCCCACCAAGCGCACGCACCGACAATCTGGGCCAGAATAGGCCCCGCCGTTTCCTACGGATGGAGTCGGCCCGATTGACCTTCACGGCCGCACCACCAGAAACTCGCACCAGGAGGCTCAGGAGATGGACAACGAATCGCGCAAGGTGGGGCTCGAGTCGATCGTGGCCGAGCTGGCGGCGTTCGACCGACTCCAGGATGGGTGGCTCGACGGTGAAGGCGTCGGCCTCGCCGATCGAGACAGGAGCTGGATCCCTGAGATCCTGCTGCGAATCGTCGACGACTCGACGCTCGGAGTGCCGGGGATCTACCCAACGCCCGATGGGAACATCCAAGCCGAGTGGATCGACGAGGAGCGCCAGCTCGACGTGACAGCAGTCTTCGATCTGGATCAGCGCACGATCCGACTAGAACTCCTGCACCTGGACACAGGTGAAGCCGATGAGGACCGGGAGTTCGCGCCGCAGCAGACGGACGCGATCCTGTCATCGATCGCCGCCGCGCGACGCGGTGGTGCCGCATGACCGAGCCGCGGGGCGAGAGGATCTGGGCCGATCAGCCACTCTTCCGGCAGATCCGCCCCACTTGGTTCAAGCACGGGCGACCCTCCAGCCTGAACTTCCAACCTCTGCCCAAGGACGCTGGCCTGCTGTCCGTCTCGGCTGGATCACGGACCACCGCGCAACGGAGCTTCGAGCGGTTCACGTCGTTTGCCGGCGCCTCGAGCGGCGTCATGGCGGTCACCGTTGCGGAGTGTTCAGGACATGGGCTCCCATCCTTCTACGACCCGATTCCGGCGGGCGATCGATTCGGGCCCGATCCCTCTCACGCCCTGATCGACTTTCGCGCCGTGGGTGATCGTGCGATCAAGAGAACTGCCAAGCTCCTGTGTCGCAGCGCGCTCCAACGCGGCTGGGCCTACTGCCCCGATCCGAGGCGCGGCGAAGCGGCGGACTGACTTCCCTCACCCCACCGCAGGCGTCAGATCCTGCGGCGCGCGCACCTCGTGCGCGGCAGTCTCGAACCCGTAGGCACCGAGCACGCCGTCGACGAAGCGGTCGACGGTGCGCGACGCCAGGACTGCGCGGCCGCCTTCGGCGAGGCGGTGGGCGAGGGCTGGGTCGGTGAGGACGG